>NZ_JBSHAP010000007.1:45702-129407 GCF_053611565.1 Kitasatospora sp. NPDC054795 | reverse complement strand
TCCGCGCCACCGGCCCCCGGGGGGGCCCCCCTCGCCGTCAACCGCCGCGGCCGTGGCCCGGGGTGGTCCCGGTTCCGGCCCGGGCGGGGCGGCCGGGTCGCTCAGCCGAATATCACGCCCGTCTCCCGGGCCAGGGTGTCCAGGCTGTAGTGGGTCACGTGCTCGACGTTCTTCGGGTCGATCGTGCGGACGCCCTCGGAGGCGAGCCGCTCGTTGATCTTGTCCAGGTGCTGCTGGACGAGCTGCTTCTCCGCGTCGGTGGTGCGGCCCTTGTGCGGCCGCCCGGCGTGTTCCAGGCTGGCGTAGTTGACCCGCTCCCGGCTGCCGGCGAGGGCCGTCGGGGACGGGGCGGTCCGGGCGGCCGGCCTGGCGCCGCGCAGCACCTCGGCCATCGGCGCGGCCGAGGCCAGCCGGTCGAAGGCCTCGGCCTCCATCACCACCGTCTGCGGCTCCTCCCGGTCCGGGTGGTGCAGCTCGATCGTGACCAGGTCGAGCGCGAGCTCCCGTACCTCGCCCAACTCCCCGGCGAGGGCGTCGATCTCGACCGGACCGTCCGTCAGGTCGGGGTGCTGGAGCACCACCACCCGCACCAGGTCCCGGTCGTCCTCCGCGTGCCTGCCGGTCAGGTCCGAGAACCGGATGATCTTCTGGCCCATGTCTCCCTCTCCTGCCCCTGTGATCAGCCGAGAGCCTACGCCGGGATGATCATCGATGTGCGTAAGCGGCCGGGCCCGGGGGCTAACCCCCGGGCCCGGCCCTACCTGTCCCGCATCAATGGATCGTCGGAGAGGCCTCCTCCCGGCTCAGTACCGCGGGTTCACGCGGTAGATCGGACGGTCCGGCACCCACCAGTGGCTGGAGCGCCAGATCCCGAAGGTGAAGATCACACCGTGGCTGCCGCGCTTGTTGGCCGCCTTGATGAACTGCTTGCCGATCTTCTTCATCAGGTAGGACAGCGCCCACAGGACGTAGCCGGCGGCCCGGGCGACGATGTGCGGGAGCCTGCGCAGGATCTTCGAGATGCCCTGGGCGATCTTGCCGGACACGTACAGCAGGGCACCGATCGTGTTGCCCTCGGACCGGCTGAAGTAGGCGGTCCACTTCTTCTTCCAGTTCAGACCGGTCAGGTCGTCCATGGTGATCGGGTCGACCGGGTAGCCGTAGGCGTTCGGCGAGCCCTCCAGGACCGGGTCGGTCTGCAGGAAGCGGCCGGTGGTCGAGTCGTACAGGCGCACGCCCATCAGGGTGAGGCCGGAGAGGCCGTCGGCCTCGCGCTGCGCCCCGCCGAGCCAGCCGTACGCGGTCGAGCCGGTGGAGTCGACGGTGTTGCCGTACTCGTCGTAGTGGTAGACCGCGAGGTCCTCCAGGCCGTCCGGGGACATCTGGACGGACACGTCGCCGTGCAGGTTGGTCAGCAGCAGGATCGCGCCGCCGTCGGTGCCGGTGGCGGCCGTGAGCTGGCCGGTCAGGTCCAGGACGTTGCGGGTCAGCCTGCCGGCCGCGTCCTTGGACCAGGAGGCGCTGTCGTTGCCGCCGTCGAAGTGCTTGGTGTCCTGCTCGGTGACGGCCCAGGTGCCGTCGGTGCCCTTGGTCTCCGTGGTGCCGACCGCGAGGCGGCCGGAGGCGTCCAGGTCCCAGGTCCTGCGGGTGTCGCCGAGGGTCTCGGTGCGGACCAGGTCGTTGGTGTAGTAGCCGACCTGGGTGCCCTTCGGCAGGGCGGTGGTGCGGCCGAAGGCGTCGTACACGTAGCCGGTGTCGGTGAGGCGGTCGGCGGTGTCGTAGCCGTGGTTCTCGGCCTGGGTGACGGCGTCGGCGGTGGCCGGGTCGCAGTCGTCGGTGACGCTGGTGCGGTTGGTCCGGTTGCTGCTCCGGTCGAACGCGTAGGTCCGGGTGGAGCAGGCCAGGCCGGTGCTGTCGGCGGCCTTGGTGAGGCGGCCGGTGGCGTCGTAGGTGTAGCCGCTGGTGGTGCTGTTGCCGTCGCTCTGGGTGCGGCCGGCCTGCTGTCCGTGGACGGTGTAGTCGGCGGTGTCGGCCAGCAGGACGGTGCCCGCCTGGTTGGTGTAGGTCTTGCCGGTCTGGATGCCCCGGCTGTCGTAGCTGCTGGTCAGGGTGTTGCCGCCGGGAAGGGTCTGCGAGACCAGCCGGCCCTCGACGTCGTAGCCGGCGGTGAAGGTACCGGCCACCGAGTCGGTGAGCGAGGTGGGCAGGCCGCGCGGGTCCTTGGCGATGTCGTAGCCGTAGGTCACGGTGGACGGTACCGAGTCGGACTTCTTCACCGGGCGGTCGAGCCGGTCGTACTCGGTGGTGGTGACGTTGCCGGCGCCGTCGTCGTAGGAGGTCTGGCGGCCGAGCCTGTCGTAGCCCTGGGTGATAGTGGCCTTGCCGTCGCTGAGGGAGGCCAGCTCGCCGTTGGCGGGGTCGTAGCCGAGCACGGTGTCGGCGACCGCGGTACCGGTGCCGCCGGTGACCGAGATCTTCACCGGGCGGCCGGCCGCGTCGTAGCTGCGGGTGGTGGTGCGGGTGACGCCGTTGGCGGTCTCGGTCTGGACCGTGACGTTGCCCCAGCGGTCGTACTGGAAGGTCTTCGTCGGCAGCTGCAGCGGGTTGCCGCCGCCGCCGGCGATCTGGGCGGCCGGGGCGATCGAGCAGACCAGGTCGGCCCACTCGGGGTGGCCGGCGCAGGCGCCGGTCCCGGTGCCGGTCCAGTAGGTGGTGACGGTGGTGGCCGCGTCGGAGCCGGTGGAGTTCGGGCGGCTCTGCGAGGTCACCCGGCCGCTGGCGTCGTAGCCGGTGGCGGTGGTGATCTTCAGGCCGGCCGGGTCCTGGACGGACCTGACGGGCAGGCCCTGGGCCCAGTCGTAGCCGGTGGCGGTGGTGCGGGTGTCGGCGTCGGCGGCGTAGCCGTCGATCCGGGCGCCGACCGTCACCGAGGTGGCCATGTCGCTGACCGCGGCGCCCGCCGGACGGCCCTCGTCGTAGCCGCTGACGGTGTGGGCGCGGGCCGCGACCTCGGCGCCGGCGGCGAGCGCCGGGGAGGTGCCGGAGGCGGCCACGTCGTGCTCCAGGGTGACCAGCTGCAGCGGGTCGTACTGCTCCAGCAGGCGCTTGCCGTCGGCCGAGTGGAGCGAGGTGGAGGAGAGCACCTGGGCGCGGTCGGCCGTCGAGCGGCCGGCGATGCCGAGGGCGCGCAGCTTGTTGAGGTCGTTGCCGGTGGTGGCCAGGGCGAGGATGCGGTTCTCCGCGGAGAGGGTCCGCACCGGGCTGCCGTAGGCGTTGTACTCGGTGGTGGTGATGCCGCCGCCGGGGGTGGCGGTGTTGACCTCGCGGCCGGAGGCGTTGGTGTACGTCACCGAGGCGCGGTTGTAGCCGGCGGTGCCGAGCGCCTTGCCGTCGTGGGTGGCCGGGACGGCGTCGGGCGGCAGCACGGCGGTGGCGTCGGTCGGGGCGTCGGTCTGGCCCCAGGCGGCGACGTCGGACGGCGCCAGCGGGTACGGCGCGTTGGCGCCGCTCAGCGGGACGTCGTAGACCACCGAGGTGGTGGCGGTGCCGTCGGTGACGTCCTTGCTGCCCTGCTTGAGGGTGGGACGGGAGGCGGCGAGCAGCATGCCGTCGCCGGCGGTGGCGGCGTTGCCGGCCTTGCCGTACTCCAGGGTCCACGGCAGCTCGCCGGGGTCGGTCACGGTGGTGACCCGGCCGGCCGCGTCGTAGCCGTACGCGGTCTTCAGCGCCGGGCCGGTCCGCGGGTCCCACACCTCGCGCAGCCGGCCCTGGTCGTCGTAGGCGTACTGCGAGACGACGACGGGGGTGGCGGTCGCGGCGCCGGGGTCGGTGGACCACAGGCGGATCTGCTTCACCTGGCCGGCCGTGTCGCCCGGGGCGGACGCGGTGGCGGTGGTGGTGTCGGCGTAGACGTACTCCAGCACCCGGCAGCCGGCCGTGGACGGCACGGCGGCGCAGTTGGCGGAGGCGGTCGCCGAGCCGGGCGCGACCACGTACTTCGGGCGGGCCAGGGTCTTTCCGCCGGAGACGACCTTCTCCGAGACCACCGAGGTGGTGGAGTTGTCGCTGGGCAGCGAGGAGCCGGAGGCCTGCCAGGTGGTGGCGGCCGGGTCGACCTTGGCGAAGGTGACCGTGATGCCCTCGGTGTCCTTCAGGGTGAAGGCAGCGGTGAACGCGCCGGTCAGGGTGAGGTTCTCGGCCCCGGGCTCGGGCTTCCAGCCGCCGGAGCCGGTGGCGGTGAAGCCGACCTCGGAGCCGTCCGCGGAGACCACCGAGAGGGAGGTCGCCGAGGTCTTGCGGACGTAGGAGTAGTCGGCGTCGGTGATCTCGGCGGTGGTGCCGGAGCTCCACTGCGGGCCGAAGATCGCCGCCTGGCCCTCCTGGGCCGAGCCGTTGGCGGGCCGGCGGGAGGAGAAGGAGCGCTCGGCGTGCAGGCCGAAGGCCTCGGCGTCGGTCTCGGACAGGGTGAGGTCACCGGTGAGGGTGTTCACCGAGCCCGGGCCGACCTTGGTCTCCGGCGCGGTGCCCGCGTTGCGGTCCACCGTGACGGTGTTCGGCTCGGTGGCGTCGGTGGCGGTGCCGTCGGTGAACACCGCGCGGACGTCGACCGGGCCGTTCTCGGCCAGGGTGTCGGTGATGTTCCAGGTCAGCGCGGCCGGCTTGCCGCCGGGGGCGGGATGCGGCCAGGCGGTCACCGGCTGGCCGGCGGTGGTGGTGACGTTGGCGACCGGAACGTCCTTCCAGGCGTCCGTCTCGCCGCGGCGGTACTGGTAGCGCACCCCGGTGTAGGTGCTGTTGCCCTCGGCCTGCAGCGAGGTGCGCCGGGCCGGGCGCTCGCCCGCGCCGGGCGCGACCAGGGCGGAGCCCTTGCCGGCGTAGAAGGCGTAGGTCCGGTCGGCGGAGACGTTGCCCGCGGCGTCCCGGCTGTGCGCGGTGACGGTGTGGGCGCCCGCCTTGAAGGTGAGCTTGGCGTTGACCGGCGTGCCGGTGGTGGCCGCGGTGACCCAGGCCCCGCCGTCCAGCTTGTACTGGACGTCCTTCACGTCGCTGCTCGGCGGGGTGAAGGTGAAAGTGCCGCTGTAGTCGCCGTTGGCGTCCGGGGTGCCCGCCCACTGGCCGGCCGGGAAGTCGCCGGAGGAGACGGTGGTCGCGCCGGGCGCGGTGGTGTCCACGGTGAGGGTGCGGAAGGCGGACCAGGCGCTGTTGGCGGTGCCGTCCCAGGAGCGGGAGCGCCACTTGTAGGCGCCGGCCGGCAGCGCGGTGCCCGGGGTCCAGGTGAACGTGGAGCCCGAGGCCGCCATGGCGGTGCGGCCGGACTGCAGCGCGGCCGTGCCGTTGGACGCCCAGAGCTCGAAGTCGAGGGCTATGTTGCCGCCGTCGGGGTCGGTCGCCTTGGCGGACAGCGTCGGGGTGGAGTCGCCGGTGAGCGCGGCGTCGGCCGGGGAGATCAGGGTGGAGACGGCCGGCGGGGTGTTGTAGGTCACCGACAGGTACGGCGTGTTGGACGTCGCGTTGCCGGAGTTGAACTTCTTCCAGCCGTACGGGTCGCTCTCGTCGGTGGCCCGGATGCCCAGGGTGTTGTTGGTGTTCCCGTTGGCGGCCCAGGCCTTGACCAGCGAGGTGATGTCCTGGTTCACCCAGCCGTCGTTGCAGGAGCTGGAGTAGCCCTTGGTCGCGGTGGAGGTCGCCCACTTCTTGTTCCAGCCGGGCTGGGCGGTCCAGCGGGTGGCCGTGGTGGCCGTGCCGGTGTCCCAGACCTCCCAGCTCTTCGCGGTGCAGGACCAGCTGTGGAAGTTCCACAGGTTGAGCTTGCCGCCGGTGATCTGCTTCCCGCTGATCTTCGCCATCGGGAACTGCAGGAACGAACGCGCGACCTGGCCGGAGCCGTTGTTGCCCAGCTTCAGCTCGGTCTGCGAGGAGACGTCGGTGGCGTAGCCCTGCTGCACGAAGGTGTCGAAGCCGACGCCGATGTTGACCGCGGGGTCGATGGTGACCGGGTACTTGGTCTTCGGGTCGGTGAGGAAGGCGGCGTCCGGGGTCAGCGTCAGGTCGATCGCGTTCCCGTTCTGGGTGACCTTCAGCGCGACCGGCGCGGTGCGGGTGTGGTCGCCGCTGCGCTCGTCGACCTGCGCGTCCCACATCACCGGGGCGGGCAGTTGGCCCTTCTCCTCGCCGGTGTTCGGGTCGATGAACGACACCGAGTCGTCCGGGTTCTGCCGGGCCTGCAGGCCGGCCGCGTCCAGGGTGAGCGTCACGCTGCCGTTGGCGGCCACCGCCGAGCGGTCCTTGAGCTCCAGGAACTGCTCGAAGCCGGTCCGGGTGGACTCGACGATCAGATCGGTGGCGGTGAGCGCGTTCGCGTACCGGGCCCTGGCACCGTCCACCGCGGGTTCGGGCAGGGCGCCGCGCCAGGACAGCGACATGGCGGTGCCGTTGCCGTTGTCCAGCGAGACCAGCGGGGTGGTCGGGGCCTTCGGGTCCCCGGCCGGGGCGCCGGCCGCCTTGAACGCCGACGCGGCGGCGGGCGGGGTGGCGCCGGCCAGCGAGAGGTTGAGCGGGTGGCCCTTGGCCTTGACGCTGCCGTCCGGCTGCCGGGCGAGGTCGGTGTCGATCGGCTGGAGCCTGCCGGACCTGTCCTTGTAGCGCACCGGCCCGGAGGCGAGGTCCAGGGTGGTGGTGCCGTCCGGGTTGATCCAGCTGGTGGTGGACTCGGTGCGCTCGTCCACGACCTCGATCCGGCGGTTCTCCAGCCGGGCCTTGAGGTGGGCGGTGGCGATGTCCTCGGCCTCGGCCGGGCCCAGGGCCTTGGCGGGCTTCGGGGCCTGCTCCGGGGTGACGGCCACGGCCTGACCGGTCGTCATGATGACGGCGGCGGCCTCGACGGAGAGCACCACGGCCAGCGCGACGGCGGTGTTGCGCAGCACGCCGTTGCGACGGCGCTGCGTGGAGGGGGGCGGCGAGCCGGCTTCGGACCGGTGCCGTGATGATCCGCCCGGGGGGCGTGACATGGAACTCCTCGATTGTTCTCTGCGGGAGGGAAGGGGGGTGGAGGAACGGGGGCACGGCCGGGCCGCCGACGGCCCGTCGGCCATGCCGGGGTAAAGCGGTAGCAATGAACCAGCCAACTTCCCGGCCGGGTGGGATCGGTGGAAACCCGTCCGGAACAGCGGAAACCGTTCGGGCGGGACGACGGGTGGCCGACGCGGACCCCGTCGGTCGGCGGGACTACCGGAGGCCGGACGGGAGCCGGCCGGTGCGCGCCAGCGCCCGGTCCAGCAGGCCCCGCGCCCGTGCCAGGGCCGCCGTCTCGTCGGGGGCGCGGACGTAGAGCACCAGGCCGACGCCGTCGGGGACGGCGCGGGCGCGCACGTGCTCCAGACCGTCGTCAGGGCCGGCGCACGACCACAGCCCGGCCTGGACCTCCGCGGCCGCCGCCTCCCCCGAGGGGGCGGCGGCCGCGGTCGGCAGGGTCAGATGGACCGCGAACACCGCAGGTCAGACCTGCCCGACGGCGGCGTCGGCCGACGGGCCGTCCCAGCCGATCGACCGGGTGGAGGGGGTGTCCCAGCCGATCGAGAGAGCGGCGGGACCGTCCCAGCCGATCCCCCCGCCCGGGCCCTGGGCGGCGGACGGGGCGGCGTCGGGGGCGGTCGAACCGGCGGCGAAGGCCGGTGCGGCGGAGCCGGCGAGGGCGAGGGTCAGGAGGACGGCGGCGACTGGACGGACGGACACGGGAGAGTCCTGTTCTGTGCGGGAACTGCGCTGAGGGAGACCGCAGTTCTGGGTGTCCGGGGAGACGGGGAGTGCGCGCACCGGGAATCCTCCCGTTCCCCGGCCCGCCACGGGAAGCGAATCCGCGGGCAGGAACAGGACAGGCAGCATGCTGCAACACCGCACCGGGCAGCGGCCCGAATTCCGCCCTCGTGCGGGCCCCGCCGAAGGCGTCGACGGCCCGGGTGGGGCCTTGACCGGATCATGCCCTTGCGAGGGCGTTCCGGCCGAAGGAATGATCAGCCCCGGGCCGGCCGGGCATACGGAACCGTCCACGGGGATCAGGGGTCGATAAGTGCTGGAACTGCTGGGGCTGGATGCCACTGCGGAAGTCGTCTACCGGGAAATGCTCACCGACCCCGAGGGCGGGGTCGCGGAACTCTGCGAGCGGCTCGGCCTCCCCGAGGCCGCCGTGCGCGCGGCCCTCGACCGGCTCGCCGACCTCACCCTGTTGCGCGCCTCCCGCGAACGGCCCGGCACCCTGCGGCCGGTCAGCCCGGAGCGCGGACTGGAGATCCTGCTGCGCCGTCAGGAGGAGGAACTCGCGCGCCGGCAGCAGGAGGTCGCCGCCTCCAAGGCCGCCGTCGCGCGCGCCCTGGGGGAGTACGCGAAGGTGCGGGCCGACACCCCGGTGGGCGACCGCGAGCGGCTGCTCGGTCTGGACGCCATCCAGGACAAGCTGGAGGTGCTGACCTCCCGGCTGACCAGCGAGGTCCTGGCGGTGATGCCCGGCGGCGCCCAGTCCGCGGCCAGCCTGGCCGCGTCCCGGCCGCTGGACGAGGACGCCCTGCGGCGCGGGGTCAGCCTGCGCACCATCTACCAGGACAGCATCCACGACGCCCCGGAGACCCTCGACTACGTCCGCTGGATGGCCGGCCTCGGCGGCGAGGTGCGGACCGCGCCGGTGCTGCCGCCGCGGATGCTGGTCTTCGACCGGAGCACGGCCGTGGTGCCGATCGACCCGGAGAACACCCGGGCCGGCGCGCTGTGCACCAGCGAGCCGGGGATCGTCGCGTCCCTGGTCGCCCTGTTCGAACAGACCTGGGAGACCGCCGTTCCGATCGCCGACGACCGGGACGGGGCGGCCCCGCTGAGCCTGACCGCCGGGGAGCGCGAGCTGCTGCGGCTGCTGTCGACCGGGCTCACGGACGACGCGGCGGCCAAGCGGCTCGGCGTCTCGGTGCGGACCGTCCGGCGGCAGATGGCCGCCCTGATGGAGCGCCTCGACGCGGCGAGCCGCTTCGAGGCCGGGCTGAAGACCGCCCGGCGCGGCTGGTTGTAGCCGCCGTCCGGTCGGGCGGGACCGCCGCGGGCCGGTCACGGGGGCGTCGGCGCCGTGGCGGAGCGCCGGTCCGGCACGGGCGTGGGCTCGGGCTCGGGCGGCTCCGGTGCCCGGGTCGCGTCGGCGGCCGCGGCTGCCAGGCGGTCGACCTCGACCCACTCGTCGAGGTGCGGGCCGGTCGTCCGGTGGCCCGGGTCTCCGGGGTTCGCGGGTGTGCCGGGGCGACCGGGATGGCCGGGGTGGCCGGTGGCGGGCGGGGCCGGAAGGAAGGCGGGGGAGCGGCCGCGGTGCAGGTACCAGGAGCCGAGGCGTTCCAGGGCGGCGCGGCGCTCCGCGGCGCCGGTCTCGACGGAGCAGCGCTCGGTGGCGTAGAGGCGCAGGAGGTCGTTGAGCCGGTAGCGGTCGTGCTCCTCGGGGGCGAGCAGGTGGGCGGCGGCCAGTCGGTCGAGGACGGGCCGGACGGCGGCGGCCGGGGCGCCGGCCAGGGCGGCGGCCGCGTCGGAGCCGATGCCGACGGCCGGGACCAGGGTGAGCAGCCGGAGCAGCGACCGGGCCTCGGCGGGCAGCGAGCGGTAGGAGAGGTCGAAGGCGGCGCGGACCGCCGAGGTGTCGTCGCCCTCGATCTGCAGGGCGCTCAACCGGTGCTCCGCGTCGAGGAGTTCGGCGGCGTAGTCGGCGAGGCCGCGCTCCGGGCTGGCGGCGAGCCGGCTCGCGGTGACGGCCAGGGCGAGGGGCAGCCGGCCGCAGGCGGCGGCGAGTTCGGCGGCGGCGCGCGGCTCGGCGCGGACGCGGTGCCCGCCGACGATGCGGGCCAGCAGTTCGAGGGCCCGGTCGGCGGGCAGCACGTCGAGCACCAGTGGCCGGGCCCCGTTGCGGACGGCCAGCCCGTCGAGCCGGGTGCGGCTGGTGACCACCGTGCGGCAGTCCGGGGCGCCCGGCAGCAGCGGGCGGACCTGCTCGGCGTCGCGGGCGTTGTCGAGGACCACCAGCAGCCGGCGGTCGGCCAGCAGGGAGCGGTAGAGCGCGGCGGCCTCGTCCGCCGCCGCGGGGATCCGGTCGCCGGGCACGCCGAGGGCGCGCAGGAAGCGGGCCAGGACCGTGTGCGGGGCGAGCGGGGCGTCGACGGAGTAGCCGTGCAGGTCGGCGTAGAGCTGGCCGTGCGGGAAGCGGTCCCGGACGCGGTGGGCCCAGTCGACGGCGAGCGTGGTCTTGCCGACCCCGGCCGGTCCCGAGACGGCGCACACGGCGGTGACCGGCCCGGGCTCCTCGGCGGCCGGGGCGGTGAGCAGCGCGTCCAGGGCCCGCAGTTCCGGGTCGCGTCCGACGAAGGTGGCCAGGGCGGGCGGGAGTTGGGCGGGCGGCGGGGGCGGAGCCTGCGCCGGGGCAGTCGGCGGCGGGGCCGGCGGGGCGGCCGGCGCTTCCCCGGCGCGGGCCGGGGCGGTGGGCACCGGCTCGGTGGCCAGCAGCTCCAGGTGCAGCGCCCGTAGCCCCGGACCGGGGTCGAGCCCGAGCTCGTCGGCCAGCCGGTCCGCGAACCGGCGGTAGGCGGCGAGCCCCTCGGGGGCGCGTCCGGAGCCGTGCAGGGCCCGCATCAGCTGGCCGGTGAAGCGTTCCCGCAGCGGGTGGTCGGCCACCAGCGCGGTCAGTTCGGGGACGGCCGCGCGGTGCCGGCCGAGGGCGAGCTCCAGGTCGAGGCACTCCTCCCAGGCGGTCAGCCGCAGTTCGTCCAGGGCGACCGCGCCCGGGGCGTCCGCGTCCACGGCGAGTCCGTCCAGGGCCGGCCCGCGCCACAGGGCGAGCGCCGCGCGGAGCCCGTCGACGGCCTCCGGGGTGCGTCCGGCGGTGGCCTCGCCGCGGGCGAGGGCGAGCCGGTCGGTGAAGTCGCGGGCGTCCAGCCGGTGCCCGGTGAGGGTGATGCGGTAGCCGCGGCCGTCGGTGAGCAGGACGGGCGGCGCGGCCGGGTCGGCCTCGGCGAAGCGGCGGCGCAGTACCCCGGCGAGGTTGCGGACCTGGCGGGTGGCGGTGGCCGGCGGTCGCTCCTCCCAGACGGTGTCCACGAGGCGGGCGACCGGTACGGAGCTGTCCGCGTTGAGCAGCAGGGCGGCGAGCAGCCGCTCCTGCCGGGAGCCTTCGGAGGGGACGCGTCGGCCGTCGCCGGTCCACACCTCCAGCGAGCCGAGGATCCTGAACTCCATGCGTCCCTCCCTGGGGGCCGCGGGGCCGGACCGGACCGCCGCTGTGCGTGGATGGGCACGAGTGTGACGAAGTGATGATCAGATGATGCCAGTTGTGTGCGTTCGGTTGAGAGCTTTGTCGTGCACCGGCTGAAACGAGCCGGTCACCCACGAGGCACCCGAACCCTGGAGCAGTTGATGAACCGTCTGAAGAAGGCCGTCGCCACCGCGACCGCCGTCGCCGCCGCCGTCCTGATCCCGCTCACCGCCGCCCCGGCCTCCGCCGCCACCGGGTCGGCCACCCACCTGGGGATGACCTGGTCCGTCATCTCCTACGGCCCCGAGGGCACCGTCCAGGTCGGCGGCCCCGGCGGCAGCCCGAGCGACGCCTACAACGGCGACACCGCACCGTCCGTCTCGCTGCCCGTGCTCTGCCTCAACGTCGACGGCAGCCCGGCCCCGTCCGGGATCAGCCTCGGCTTCTACAACGGCTGGGCGCAGGGCACCGTCGCCCTCAGTCAGCCGGTCAAGGGCTCCCGTCTCAACAGCCGGGCCGCGGCCGACAGCGTCTGCCAGGCCGCCTTCGGCGCCGGCTGGCGCGAGGCCGAGTTCCACGACGGCCACTACGGCACCGACCTGTCGCAGACCGGCGGCTGGACCTTCTGGGCCTACGGCAACATCCCGAACAACACCCGCTTCTGGACGGCCATCAACGGCCAGCCGGCCAACCCCTGGAACTGACCGGACGGACGCCGCCGACGTGGCCGCCCGGGTGGGCGGGCACGTCGCGGCGGCCCCGGCCACGGCCGATGTCCGGAACCGCCGACGGGCGGCGCCGGAACGGAGAGACCCCGAACCCTGGAGCAGTTGATGAACCGTCTGAAGAAGGCCGTCGCCACCGCGGCCGCCGTCGCCGCGGCCGCCGCGATCCCGCTCGCCGCTGTGCCGGCCGCGGCCGCCACCGGGCCGGCCACCCACCTGGGGATGACCTGGTCCGTGATGTCCTACGGTCCGGAGGGCACCGTCCAGGTCGGCGGCTTCGGCGACACCACGAGCAACGCCTACAGCGGCGACACCGCGCCGTCCGTCTCGCTGCCCGTGCTCTGCCTCGACGTCGACGGCAGCCCGGCCCCGTCCGGGATCAGCCTCGGCTTCTTCACCGGCTGGGCGCAGGGCACCGTCGCCCTCAGCCAGCCGGTCAAGGGCTCGCGCCTCAACAGCCGGGCCGCGGCCGACAGCGTCTGCCAGGCCGCCTTCGGCGCCGGCTGGCGCGAGGCCGAGTTCCACGACGGCCACTACGGCACCGACCTGTCGCTGACCGGCGGCTGGAGCTTCTGGGCCTACGGCAACATCCCGAACAACACCCGCTTCTGGACGGCCATCAACAGCAATCCGGCCAACCCCTGGGACTGACCGGGGCGAACCGCCGGCGCGCCCGCCCTCGCGGCGGCCGGTTCCGGGATTCGCCGACGGGCCGTCCGGGTACGCCGTACGCTCGGGGCGCCGGCGGTCGGCCGCCGCCCGGGACCCGGAGGAGGACGGCGTGGACACGGCTGCGGAACGCACGTCCCCGGGCGGGCACCGGACCGACCCGGCGCTCGTCGACCGCGTCACCGAGGCGCTCCTGCTGGCCGGCCTGCCCGTCGGGTACGGCGGACACGGGCACGGCGTCCACCTGCGCCCGGCCCGGCCGCACGACGACTCCGACGACTGCGCCGGCCTGATCGCCCTGCACTGGGAGCCCGGCCCCCGGCTGGCGGCCGCCGCGGCCATGGAACAGCCCCAGCAGCCGGCGTTCGCCGCCCGACGGGTCGTCGGCAGCACCATGCGCAACGCGCTCGCGGAGTTCCTGCCGGCCTTCGGCATCGAGGTCGTGGCCGGCCGGCCCGGCGGGGAGACCAGGGTCGGACGGGCCGACGGACCCGCTCCGGCCACCGGCCAGGACGCCGCCGCCCCGGCCCCGGCCGGCTCCCGCCCGCAGGACCTCGGCATCGGCGCGGACGTCGTCGCCGCGGTGCGCCGCACCGCCGGGCTCGCCGGCCTGCCGGTCGCCGAGCACCTCCACGCGCCCGGCATCACCCTCACGCCGTGCCCGGCCGTCGAGGACGGGGACGACACCACCGGCCTCGCCGACCTCCGCTGGAACCCCTCCCGCCGGCTGTCCGCCGCCGCCGACGGCGACACCCCCGCCGCGGAGCGGGCCGCCCGGGCCCGCACCGCCGTCCAGGACGCGATGCGGCACGCCTTCGGTGCCGTCCTCGGCGCCTGCGGCCTCGACCTCCAGTGGCGCCGCCCGGCCGCGCTCCCGTACCAGCTGCGCGCCTACGGGCTCGCCGACGAGCCGCCGGTACGGCGCTGACGCCTGCCGTGCCCCCCGGAGGGATCGGCCTGCCGGTGCGGATCCCCTGTTCGGTGCGGGGGAGTCGGCGTGCGGGGGCGTCCACCGACCGCCGCGGCAGGACGGTCGAAGGGGCGGGCGCCGGTCTACGGGACTTCCGCCTCCTCCCGTAGATCGCCTGCGGCGTGCGGGAGTTGCACCGCGGGGCGGCGCAGTGGCGTGCGGAGGCGGTGGGCCAGGGCGGCGGCGGCCACGCAGAGGGCCAGTGCGGTCCAGAGCAGCGGGGGGTTCTGCAGGCCCAGGCCGATGACGGCCGGCCCGACCGCGTAGGACACCGTCCAGGTCAGCTGGAACAGGGACATGTACGGGCCTTCGTCGCCCGTGGGGGCCATGGCGACCGCCGCCGCGGCCGCGGTGGGCTTCGAGGCCAGTTCGGCCAGGGCCAGGACCGCCGCCACCAGGACGGCGAGCGGGCCCTGGAGGGCGTGCGGGGCGGTGGAGACGGTCGCGGTCAGGGCGATGGCGACGGCCACCGCGCCGATCGACAGGCGCAGGACCCGCGAGCGGCTCCAGCCGGAGAGCCGGCGGCTGATCCGCATCTGCAGGGTGGTGGCGGTGGCGTAGCGGACGGCGACCACCACGGTCGGCCACCAGGCGGCCTGGTGGAGGCTCTCCACCAGGTAGACGGGGAAGGCGACCGTCGGGATCAGCCAGGCCGCCGACAGCAGTGTCTGGGACGCGACCAGGGACATGAAGGGCCGGTCGCGCAGCGCCGCCCGGGTGTTCGACCTGGCCGCCCTGCGCGAGGGCCGCTCGGCGGTCGGCACGGTGACCCCGAGCAGGAGGACGGCCGCGAGCAGGGAGCTCGCGCTGTTCAGGGCGAGCGCGACCTGCAGGCCGTGTCCGCCGGCGAGCGCCATCAGGGCGGTCGCCCCCAGGGTGCCGACCCCCAGCGAGGTGGTCTTGAGCACGGTGACCGCGGAGAACCACGCGGTGAGCTCCGCCGGCTTCGCGAACCGCGCCACCAGCGTGGGCCAGGCGGCCCCGTAGAGGCGGTCGGCGGCCGTCACGAGGAAGCTCACGGCGGCCACGGCGGGCAGGTTCCCGGCCGCGAAGAACAGGCCGTACCCGAGCGCGGTCAGGACGCTGCTGACGAGCAGGCAGGACTTGGGCCCCGCCGCCTGGACGAGCCGCCCGCAGAGCGGCACGACGGCGAAGGACGCGATCGACCCGACCGTCACGGCGGTGCCCGCGGCGGCCGCCGGGAAGTGCTGGACGGTGACGAAGAACAGCAGCGACAGCGGCAGGAAGACGCCGGAGCCGAACGTGTCGATCGCCACCGAGAGGAACAGCCGCCGCTGCCGACGGAACCGCCCGGCCCCTGTCACGCCACCCCCACCCTCGAACCCCCCGGTCACCCCTGCCCCGATCGGACCCCCCGATCGCGGTCGCGACTACCGCGTGTCGCGCAGCTTGAGAATGTACGTCGCGGTCAGCGCGACCGCACGGTCCTCGTCCCGCGTCAGCTCCGCGAGGGCGCGCGACGTCGTGCTCCCCGGGACGTCCGCGAGGGCCTGGGCCAGCCTCCGGCGGGCGTCCGGTCCGAGGCCGTCGAGGGCGAGGCGGTCGACCAGCCCGGTGGCGATCCGGTCCGCCAGCGCGGGGTCGTTCGCCAGCGCGCCCAGGGTGTCGGCCGCGTCGGCGTCGTTCGCCGCCTCGACGATCATGTCGATGAGCGTCGGGACCGCGTCGGCGACGCCACGGGCGCCGAGCGCCAGCGCCGCGTACCTGCGGACCACGGCGTCGGGGCTGCCGAGGGCGTCCCGCAGCAGTGCGGTCGCGGTGCCGTCCGGCAGTTCGGCGAGGGACCGCACGGCACGTTCGCGGACCTCGGCCGCGGGCGAGCCCAGGCCCTGCGCGAGCAGGGCCGCCCCGTCCCCTCCGGTCTGCGCCAGCGCCCAGCGCAGGGCCCCGGCGACGTTCGGGTCCGACTCGCCCAGCACGGCCTCGACCAGCGCCTCCACCGGCACCGCGACGTCCTCGCCCGCGGACAGCGCGGCGCGCTGCCGCGCCCCCGGGTTCTTCGACTCCAGGGCCTGGAGCAGCGCGACGACCTGGAGCACCTCCTCCCAGCCGGCCGGTTCCGCGGCGTCGATCCGCCGCAGCCGGGTGAGCAACTCGGTCTCCGCCGCGATGCGTTCGCGGGTGCGGAGGATGAGGTCGTCGACGAGTTCGGCGGGCGCGAAACCGGGGTCGTCGAGGGCCCGCCCGATGTCGCGCAGCGACAGGCCCAGGGACCGCAGGCTCTCGATGTGGAAGATCCGCCGGATGTCCTCGTCGGCGTACCGGCGGTAGCCGGAGCCGGTACGGCCCGTCGGCCGCACCAGCCCGAGCGACTCGTAGTGCCTGAGCATGCGGGCGCTGACCCCGGACCGCCGTGCCACGTCGCCGATCAACACTGCCTACCGTCCCTCCCGGCGGCCCTCGCCGAGGACCGCCGTGCGCTTCGCCTCCTCGATCGCGAACTCGAATCCGGCGTCCGGGTCGCGCCACAGCCGCTCGGTGGCGAGCGCGTGGGCGCGCACATGGGGGTCGGGGTCCGCCGTCGCGGCGTCCAGTGCCGGCAGCATCGCCTCCCCGAGCGCGATCAGCGCCCGGCTGAGGCTCAACCGCGTCTCGCGTCCGCCGCGTCCGAGCCGAGCGGCCAAGACTACGGCCAACTCGTGCTCCCCACCCTCGGGCACGAGCACGACCGCGGCCCGCCAGGCGCTGCGGGCCACCTCCTCGTCGGTGTCGGCCAGCAGCGCGGGCGTGATCGCCGGCCAGGCCCGCCGGTCCCCGATCTTGGAGAGGGTGTGCAGGGCCTGGCTCCGTGCCCGGGAACCGTCCGCGCGCACCTCGTCGAGCAGCAGCGGGACCGTCACAGCCGCCTCGTGCCGGGTGAGCGCCCAGGTGAGCATCTCCCGCACGGTGAACTCGGGCTCGACCGCGCACCGTTCGACGAGCCCGCCGACGAACCGCGGGTGCGGGTCGCTGCCGACGGCCATCGCCGCCCGCAACCGGACCGACGAGTCCTCGTGCGCCAGACCCCGCAGGGCCCGCAGGGTGTTCGTGTCCTCTTCCGCCCCGACCATCAGGACCACCTCCTCGGCAGCAGTGAAGACCTTGTCACCGTGTCAAGGTCAAACAGCCGGGAGGGAGGAACCGGGCGGGGCCGGGGCTGTCAGGCGAGCACCTTCGCCTTGGCGCGCTGGTACTCGTCCTCGGTGATGGCGCCCTTGTCCTTGAGCTCCGCGAGCCGGGCCAGGTCGTCGACGTGGGAGGCGGGCGCCGGGCTGTCGGCGGCCGTCCGCCGGACGTAGTCGCGGAACTCCCGCTCCGCGTCGGTCGCCCGCAGGACCTCGCGCCGCCCCATGCCCTTGCCCCGCGCGATGAGGTACACGAACACGCCGAGGAAGGGCAGGACGAGCAGGAACACGGACCAGCCGGCCTTGCCCCAGCCGCTCACGCTGTCGTCGCGGAAGAGGTCCCCGAAGACGCGGAACAGCAGGAAGAACCACATGATCCACAGGAAGATCCACATGGTGGTGAAGAAGATGTCGAGCAGTGGGTAGTCCACCGCGAGCCTCCTGACATCGACGGCGTGCCCCGAACGGGCTGCCGCGGGCGCGGTCTGCCGGGCGGGTGCGCCCCGAGCGGCCACCCGGGGTGTCGGGGTCCGGGCGGGAAGCCGTGAGGTGCTCCACCCTCCAGGGACGCGCCGCGGGTTCGTCCAGGCATCACCCGGGCCGGGTGATCCGGCCCCGGGGCGGCTGCCGACCGGCGGGGTTATTCTGCGGCTGATGGGCGGATCGGAGAGTGCGCGGCGACGACGGCCCGGCGTGGTGGGACGACTGCTGAGGACGGTCCGGGCGGATCCCTCCCACATGCCCGAGCGGCTGGCGGCCTTCGTGGTCGACTACCTGGGCCCCGAGGCGGCCGAGACGGCCGCGGCGCTGCGCGGACCCGGGCAGGCGGGGACGGCCCGGCAGGATCCCACCGAGCAGATCATCGACCGGGGCGTGCGCCGGACCGTGGTGGAGGGCTCCTTCCTCGGGGGCCCGTTCCTGCTCCTGCTCCCGGTCGCGTTCGTCGCCGCGCTGCTCGCCCAGCTGCGCATGGTGCTGGAGCTCGCGGCCCTGGCCGGCCACGACCCCTGCGGTGACGACGCGGCGGCACAGATCCTGGTGGTGCAGGGGGTCCATCCGACGGTGGAGCAGGCGCAGGAGGCCCTGCGGAAGGCGACGCGGGCCGGAACCGGGGGGCGGGACAAGGCCTCCTGGCTGTCCGTCGTCCGCCGCCAGGCCTATCTGATCGGCCTGTTGACCCCCGAGGACCCGGCGCGCTCGGCGGTGCGCAAGTGGCTCGGCTGGGCCGGCCTGGGCGTGCTGCTCCTCGTCGGAACCGTGGTGCCGTTCGTGTGGGTGCCCGCCTGCGGACAGATGTACTGCCGCGCCACCGGCGAGCTCGCCGACCGGGCCCTCCTCCGGTTCGGGCTGACGGCGTCCGCGGCCGCCCAGGCGAGGAGGACCTCGTCGATCCTGCGCCCGGGCATGCTCCTGGTGGCGCTGCGGACCGTGCTGGCGTGTCTGGCCACCGCGGGCGCGGTGGTGTTCGTGCTGCTCACCGGGGCCCGGGTCGTCGGCCACGCGTGGCTCGCGGTGTTCCTCCTGCTGCTCGGGGCGAGTGCGCTCGCCGTCGGCTGGCGCTGGTTCCGTGACCGGAGGCACCGGCGCACCCGGGCGGGGTAGGCGCGGTCCGCCCGCCGCGGGGGCGGCACGAGGTCAGAGCAGGTCCAGTTCGCGCGCCCGGCGTACGGCCCGGTTGCGCCCGGTGACGGAGAGCTTCCGGTTGATGCTCTTGAGGTGCGTCTTGACGGTGTTCACCGAGAGGAACAGCCCGGCGGCGATCTCCTCCGTGGACAGCATCTGGGCCGCCAGTCTCAGGACGTCCAGTTCGCGGTCGCTCAGCGGTTCGACCAGGGCGTCGGTCGCGGTGGTGTCCCCGGACGCCCCGGCCGGGAGGCCGGGCAGCAGGTCGGCGGGCAGCCAGCCGTGGGAGTCGGCCAGCTCGGGCCGGGCCTGCAGCAGGTGCCGCAGCCACGGCCCGGCGTCCCGGAACGGCCGGCGCAGCCGCTCCGGCCGGGCGACCGCGAGGGCGCGGGCGAGCAGGCGCTGGGCCGTGGCCTCGTCGCCGAGGGCGACGGCCGCCTGGGACCGGGCCAGCAGGACCCGTACGGTGATCGCGGGCCCGTGGCCGTCGCGTTCCGGGACCGCCTCCAGGATCCGCAGGGCGCCCCGGTTCTCCCCGGCGGCGAGGTGCGCCCGGGCGGCGGCGACGGCGTGTTCCGGACCGGCCGCGCCACTGCGCTCCAGCGCCTCCAGCGCGGCGGCCGGGTCCCCTTCGGCGAGGTGCGCGGCCGAAACGGCCACGGCCACGGCCTCCCGCACCCAGGGCGGCGGGGGGTCGGTGGCGGGACCGCCGTCCGCGAGCCCGCCGAGGAGGTCGAGGGCCGCGCGGGGGCGGCCCTCGGCCAGCAGCGTCCTCGCCCGGACGATGGCGATTCCCGCGGTGACGGCCGGGTCGTGGTCGGCCGCGGCCGACCGGGCGGCCCGGTCGATCGCCGCCCGCGCGGTGGGCAGGTCGTCGCGGTCGACGGCGAGCGCGGCCAGCACGAGCTGGCCGGCCCCCGTGCGGGATTCCGGGGACAGCCCGGAGCGTTCGGCCTCGGCCCCCGCCTTGCGCAGGTGGGCCTCCGCCGGCCCCGGCCTGCCCCGCAGCACCTCGATCAGGGCGAGCCGGGTGAGCGATTCGTGGCGCGGACAGGTCGTGGTGGGGTCGTCGGCCGCCGCGGCGGCGGCGGACAGGGCCGCCACGGCGGCGTCGAGGCTGCCCTTCCAGAGCAGCGCGGATCCGAGGTCGGCCAGCCGGAGCGCGGGAAGTTCCGGGTGCTCGCCGAGCAGCCCCGGAGGGACGTCCTCCTCCAGCCGAGCGGCCTGGACGGCGGCGGCCCGGGCCATGTCGGCCGAGCCGAGCAGCCGGCCCGCCAGCACCCGGAGGTGGGCCGCGCTGAGCAGGGCCGTCGGAACGTCCTCGGCATCGCGTTCGGACAGCAGCGTCTCGGCGCGCCGGAGGTGGTCGAGTCCGCGGTCCACGTCGTGGCGGGCGAGGTCGCGGGCCGCCCGGACCAGTTCCGGGGCGGGCCCCCGGGCGTCGGGCGCCATGTCGGCGAACAGGCGGTCGAGCCGGTCCGCGTCGCGGCCGGTGAACAGCCGTCCGATGGCCAGCCGGTCGACGACCTGCGTCGCGGCGAACTCCCAGTCACCGGCCGCGGCGGCGTGCACCAGCCCGTCGGTCAGGTGTCCGGCGGCGGTGAGCCAGCGGGCCGCCCTGCGGTGGAGCGCCCGGTCCAGCCCCGGGCTGCGTGCCGCCAGCTGGACGCGCAGGATCTCGGCGAACAGCGGGTGGCAGCGGTACCAGGAGCGGCCGACGGGTTCGACGAAGGTGTCGGCGCGCGCGAGGCCGGCGAGGATCCGCGCGCCGTCCGGCCGGCCGGTCAGGGCGTCGGCCAGTTCGGGGTGGATCCGGTCCAGGACGCTCGTACGCAGCAGGAGGTCCTGGGTCTCGGCGGGCTGGGTGTCGAGGACCTCCGCGAGCAGGAAGTCCGCGACCGTGCTGCGGCAGGCCTCGAACTCCTTCAGGTACGCCTCGGGGTCGGCGGCGCCCTGGGCGGCGAGGGCGGACAGCCGCAGACCGGCGGCCCAGCCGCCGGTCCGCTCGGTCAGCGTCCGGACGGTCCCGGCGGAGAGGGCGAGGCCGTGCCGCCGCATCAGCGCGGCGGTCTCCCGCGGGCGGAAGGCCAGGTCGGCGGCCCGGATCTCGGTGGCGCAGCCGGAGGCGCGGTAGCGGTGGAGCGGCAGTCGCGGCTCCGTGCGGCCGATCAGGACCAGCCGCAGCCCCTGGCCCGCGTGGCCGAGCAGGAAGTGGAGTCCGGATGCCACCTCGGCGGACGACACCTGGTCGAACTCGTCGAGGACGAGGACCACGGGAGCCTCGCGGCGGCTCAGGTGGGCGGCCAGCCGGGCCAGCAGCGCGTGATCGACCTCGTCGGCCCGGGCGGGAGAGCCGATGTCGTCCGGCAGGGCGACGCCGTGGTGCCGGAGGGCTTCCAGCAGGTAGGCCCAGAAGACGCCCGGCGCGTTGTCCTCCCGTTCCGCGGTGAGCCAGACCGCCGAACCGCGCAGCCGCGTCGTGGCCAGCCAGTCGGCGACGAGCAGGGTCTTCCCGGCGCCCGCCGGGGCGTTCACCAGCAGGAGGGACGTCCGGAGACCGTCGCCGAGGCGCTCGGCCAGCCGCGGCCGGTGCACGAAGGTCCCCGGAATCGGGGGGACGGCGAAGCGGGCCGCGAGCACGGGGTTGCCGCCGGGTATCCGGGTCGGCCGGGCGGAGCGGTGCCGCGGTGCGTCCGCCGGACGGGCGGGGGAGTCGACGGCTGGGCTGAGGGGCATGGTGCTCACCTCAGGGTGGGGTACGGCGCATGGTGAGCGCGGATCGCTGACAGATCCCATCCTGGCCGACGCCGTCCGACCTGGCAAAGGGGCCTCCCGGCCCACCGGTGGGGGCGGTCCGCCCCTGCGGTGCCCTTCCGGCGGCCCTCAGTCCTCGTCCGCCGGGACCGGCTCCGGAGTCGAAAGGAGCCGGGCCAGTCGTCCCTGGCTCGCCACCACGTACCCGATGCCGATGCCGAGGGTGATGGCCGTGAACACCACGATGAGCCAGCTGAGCAGGGTGAAGACCAGGCCGAGCGGGCCGAACTGGGTCACGCTGCGGTTCAGCGAGCGGGGGACGTAGAGCCGCGACGCCCAGGCGAGCGTGGTCAGCGCGGCCCCGGTCAGTACCGCCCCCGGCAGCAGCGGGAGCCAGGGGATCCGGCCGCCGAGCAGCAGGTGCTGGGTCCACCACCAGAGCAGCGTGGCGGTGACCAGGTAGAACAGCACCCCGAGGCCGTTGCCCGCCCCGAACCCGGACCGCACGTGGCCCTGGAGGATCAGGGCGGTCAGCCAGACCAGGAGCCAGGCGAGCCACCGCCAGGCCGCCAGGCGCCCCGCCAGGTGGGGCAGGTACCAGCTCCGCTCGCACAGGCGCTGCAGGATGCGGCTGCAGCTGGTGGCCGAGAGCAGGGTCACCAGGATCCCGATGCCGCCGAAGGTGTCGGTGGTGGACTCCTTGCCACTCGGGTGGAGCGCCCCCTTGATCTCGTCGAGCGATTGGCCCTGGAGCCCCAGGACAGTGCGCAGGGACTCGGAGACGGTGTCGCGCACCTCCTGGGGCATGAAGGCGGCCAGCACGAACAGCACCGGGATGGCGGTCAGGAAGGTCTGGGCCGCGAGGCGGGTGGCCATGTCCAGGACCCGGACGTGGAGCAGCTGGGCCGCGAGCCGGCGCAGGAACGGCACGTCGCGCAGGGTGGCCGTCCGCCCCCGCAACCAGGCGGTCCGGGCGCGGAACCATTCGGCGCGGCCGGGATCACCACGCTGTGCCGCCACCCCGGGCTCCCTCCGGTCGATGCCTGCCCCGGTCCGTCGCGGCCCGTCGTCGGCCGAGCGCCGACGATTCCAAGACTGGGCGACGGGACGGCGGGCGGCACCTCGGGCGGTCCGCCGTTCGGCGCAACCCGCGGGCACCGGTACCCACCGGCCCCGGAGGGCCCCGCCGATCCGGTGGGACCGGGCCGCGCGTCGGCGCGCCGCGGGGGATCACCCGCCGCGGCGGCCGCCCTCGACGGGCGACCCGGTCACGGGGGGACGAGGGTACGAGGCAGGCGCGTACGGACCGCGTGGGCCGGTGTGCGGGAGGAGTCACGGTGAAACGCTGGAGGGCGCTGATCGTCCTGGGCATGGCGCAGTTCCTGATGGTGCTCGACGCGTCGGTGATGAACGTGTCCATCAGCCAGCTGGTCGAGGACTTCGACACCGAGGTCACGGCGATCCAGGCGGTGATCACGCTCTACACGCTGGTGATGGCGGCGTTCATGATCACCGGCGGCAAGCTCGGCGACATGTTCGGGCGCCGCCGGATGTTCACGGTGGGGCTGGTGGTCTACGCCGTGGGATCGGCGATCACGGCGGTGGCGCCCACCCTGGGGCTGCTGGCGCTCGGCTGGTCGGTGATCGAGGGGCTGGGCGCGGCACTGGTCCTCCCGGCGCTGGCCGCGCTGGTGGCCGGCTCCTACCGGGGACGGGACCGCGCGACCGCCTACGGCGTCATCGGCGGCCTGGCCGGGGCGGGCATCGCGGTGGGGCCGCTGCTCGGCGGATGGCTGACCACCTACCTGACGTGGCGGCTGGTCTTCGCCGGCGAGGTCGTCCTGGTGGTGGTCATCCTCTTCCTGCTGCGCTGGATCGAGCGGCAACCGCCACCGGAGCACCACGAGCGGATCGACCTGGTCGGTGTGCTGCTGTCGGTGTCCGGGCTGGGGCTGGTGGTGCTGGCCGTGCTGCAGAGCAGCACCTGGGGCTGGCTCCAGCCGCGCAATCCGCCGTTCACCGTCCTCGGATTCTCACCGACGCTCTTCGCCGTCGCGCTCGGCGGGGTGCTCCTGGTGCTGTTCCGGTCGTGGGAGCTGCGCCGGGAGCATCCGCTGGTCAGGTTCGCGCTGTTCGGCATCCCACCGCTGAGGTCCGGGCTGCTGATGCTCTTCAGCCAGAACCTGATCCTCCTCGGGCTGTTCTTCGTCATCCCGCTCTACCTCCAGGTCGTGCAGGGCCAGAACGCCTTCCAGACCGGTCTGCGGCTGCTGCCGGTGTCGATCACGATGCTCGCCGCCTCCATGTCCGGCCCGCTGCTCACCCGCTTCGCCTCGCCGAGGACGGTGGTGCGGACCGGGCTGCTTGTGCTGTTCGCCTCGTCCCTGTGGCTGGTGGGCACCGTCCAACCGGAGCTCGACGACCTGTCGTTCGCGCTGGCGATGGCCGCCCTGGGAATCGGCATGGGGCTGCTCGCCTCGCAGTTGGGCAACGTGGTGCAGTCGAGCGTCGGGGAGGAGGACCGCAGCGAGGTCGGCGGGCTGCAGTACACCGCGCAGAACCTCGGCTCGTCGCTGGGCACCGCGCTGATCGGCGCCATCCTGATCGGCGCCCTGACGGTGGCGTTCGGCAACGCCGTGGCCGGGCACCCGGAGATCTCCGACGCCGTGAAGCAGCAGGCGGGCATCAGGATCGAGGCGGGCGTCACCTTCGTGCCCGCGGACCAGCTCGCCACCGCGCTCGCACAGACCACCGTCCCGCCGCAGGAGGCGGCCGCCGTCGTCGACTCCTACCGCGCGGCCCAGCTCGACGGCCTCAAGGTGTCACTGCTGGCCGCCGCCGCGATCACGCTCACCGGCTTCGCCTTCACCGGCCACCTGCCCGCCGGCCGCCCCGCCCCCCGGGGCCGCCTCACACCCCGGGCCGGGCGGTGATCCGGCCGCTGTCGATCGCGGCGGTGAGCGCGGCGTGGTCGGCATCGGTCAGGTCGGTGTACGTGAGGGCGAAGTCGGCGATGGCGCGGTCGAAGACATCGCCGGAACCGAGGTACGCCGCGATGGCGACGCGGTCCCCGGTGCGGGCGTGTCCGCGGGCGAGGGTGCGGCCGCACAGCTCGGCGTACCCGTCCAGCAGCTCCCTGGGCATGCCGTCGATGACGACGGAGCCCTTCATGTCGCGCAGCTGGCGCCAGTAGAAGTCGCGGCCGGCGGGGCCGGTGGCCCAGCCGAGGAAGATGTCGCTGACGGCCTGGAGGCGGCGCTGGCCGGCGACCACCCGCCGGCCCTGGTGCCGGTGGGCGCTGGGCGCGAGGTGCGGTTCCAGCACGGACCGTTCGGCCTCCTTCACCTGGAGGAACAGCGGTTCGCCGGTGGCGCGTGCACGGAACAGGCCGATGTGGCAGCGGGTGCCCACGCTGCCCACGCCGACCACCTTGCGGGCCGCGTCGATCAGCTCGAAGCGGTCGAGCAGCGCCGCCCGCTCCTCCGGCAGGGTGTCCCGGTAGTCCAGGAGGATCTGCTGCAGGCGGGGCAGGTCGTCGCGGTTGATCGGCTCCAGCAGCGGCGGGTCGTGGATGATCCGGGGTTCGCCGTCCGGCCCGGGCTCGGTGAGTTTGGCCAGGGCCTGGAGGCTGGTGCGCGCGCGTGCCTTGGCGATCGTGGTCCGCACCCGCTTGCGGTACTTCGTCTGCTGGATCAGCGGCAGCAGTTCGGCGGTGTCCACCCGCTCGTACCAGACGTCGAGTTCACCGAGGCCGGCGAGCCGCCGCATGGCGAGCCGGTACGCCCGGGCGGACGACTGCGCCGCGGCCCGGGCGGAGTCGTCGGGTTCCCCGTTCTCGCGCGCGGCCACGGCGATGCTGGCGGCCAGGCGTTTGACGTCCCACTCGAAGGGACCGGGCAGGGTCTCGTCGAAGTCGTTGAGGTCGAAGAGCAGGGCGCGCTCCGGCGAGGCGAAGAGCCCGAAGTTGCACAGGTGGGCGTCCCCGCACAGCTGGACGGTGAGGCCGGTGTTCGGGGCGGCGGCGAGGTCCGCGGCCATGATGGCGGGCGCGCCGCGCAGGAAGGCGAACCGGGAGGCGGCCATCCGGCCGTAGCGGATCGGTACGAGCTCCGGGACGCGGGTGGCGGCCTGGGCCTCCAGGATGTCGACGGGGTCCGTGCGGTCCGGCCCGGGGGTCCAGGTCCCGTGGGCCGAGCGCGGCACGTCCCGGCGGGCCCGCCGTCCCGCCGAGACCGGGTCGGCGGCCGCGGGGTCCACCCGCTCGCCGTCGTCGGCTCCCGGGGGCCTGCCGGGCGCCCCGGTCGGTGCCGGCGTCATGCCCGAACCTGCCCGTGTGCCGCGTGGGTGGCCTGTCTGATGGTCTCGACGATGTGCGCGACGGCGTGGGCCACCGTGCCGCCCAGGAGGAACAGGAGGGTGATGAGGATCCAGCCGTCCTTCTCCTCGACGCCGAGGTCGGCCGGGTGCACCGGGCGGGCCGGCGTGGGCGCGCGCTGCGGCGCGGGGCGCAGGACTTCCCTGGCGATCGCGACGATGCCGGACAGGGCGTGGGCGATCGCGCCGGCCATGAGCATCGAGGTGCCGAGCACGACCCATCCGACGCGTCCGAGCTCGTCGGGTGAGGTCGTGGTGGTGGGACGTGACGCCTGGTGGTGGCTACCGAGCACGGGGCTCGCCTCCTTGCGGGGGAGGGAAACATGCTTCCCCTCACGCTAGGGGCGGTGGCCGGAGCCCGGGTCACCCGGCGTGGGTGACCGCGGCCGTGCCGGAACCTGCGGCGCGGGTGATGATGGCCGCGACGGACCCCAACGGCCGTCTCCGCGGCGATGACGGGAGCAGGCGTCGTGACAACCTCCCGCGGTCCTGCCCCCGCCCCGCGCGACCCGGCCCGGGGTGGAATCCGGAAGCGGACCGACTACGCCGGAGCGGTGTACGGCTCGATGCTCGCCGCCTCCGTGATCGCGGCCTCCAGCCTCACCGAACCGCACCCCCGGCTGTCGCTCATCCTGCTGCTGGTGATCACCGGGATCGTGTTCTGGATCGCGCACGTCTACGCGCTGGTGGCCGGGGAGCGCGAGGCCGGCCGCCAGGTCACCTGGAGCCAGGTGCGCGAGGTCGGCCGGCACGAATGGCCGCTGGTCGAGGCGTCGGCGCTGCCCGCCCTGGCGGTGCTGGTCAGCCCGTGGCTGGGGGCGGGGGAGAACGCCTGGCTCGCCCTCGGTGTCGCCGTGGCGCAGCAGGTGGCCTGGGCGACGCTGGGCGCCCGCCGGGCGGGCGCCTCGCCGGGCCAGATCGCCGCCGAGGGGGTGGTCAACCTGCTCCTCGGCCTGGTCATCGTGGCGGCCAAGGTCGCCGTCGGGCACTGAACCACCCGCGGCGGGTGAGGCCGCCCGCCGTACCGACCGCCCTCGGCGCCGTGCCGACCGTGCTCGGTGCCGTGCCGACGGTGTCAGCCGGCCAGGAGCCGCTGCTTCTGCGTGGCGAACTCCTCCTCCGTGAGGACTCCCTGGTCCTTCAGCTGCGCCAGCTGCTGCAGCTGGGAGATCTTCGCGTCCGTCCCCGTCGGGGCGGGTGCGGCGGGAGCCGACGGCGGGGGCGGCGGCGCGGGTTCGGCCACCACCTCCTGTTGCGCCCAACGGCCCGCTTGGCGGCGGGACACCCGGTTGGACACGGTGGTCGCCGTTCCGGCGATGACGGCGGTGCGTGCGACACCGCGCAGCAGTCCAGGCATGACGCGTACTCCTCTCGGTGGCTTCAGGTCACAGTGGCTTCGTGTCTCGGCGACTTCACGTCCCGGAGGCGGAGCCGCCCGGCGCGTCCGTCAGGTCGTTCCCGTCGGCAACGTCCAGCTCGTCCAGGGAGCGCAGCAGCTCCGGCATCGGCACCCGGCCACTGGCGACCAGCCGGGCACCGCCCCGGCGCAGGGCCGTGGCGAACGGGGCGGCCCAGGTGTTCTCGTAGATGAGCACACCGGCCGAGTTGCCGGGCTCGATGACCCCGGCGGCCTCGCTCAGGTCGCCGGCGTCGAGCAGGCCTGACCCCGCGCCCTCGAAGACGGCCAGGTCCAGTCGGCCGTCGCCGTCGAAATCGGCGATCTCCATGCCCGTGACGGTGCCGTCGGCGTCCTTGCGCACGAACGCGAAGTCCAGGATGCGGATCACATTCCGGTCCACCAGGTCGACCAGCAGCGGGAGTGCTTCCCCGGTCATCCGGTTGCCGGGGAACTCGACCACCACGTAGTCGATGGGCCCGGTCTCGGCGAGGACGTCCTCGGCCATGGCGGTGCTCCTTTCGGGGAGTCCCTCGCCCGTCCCGGCGGGCCGGGCGCTGGTACCGACCGTACGGGCCGCCGACGCGTCGGCGGATCACCTGCCCGGGGTGAGGCGGCGGCCCGGTGCCGGGCACGCCCCGGACCGGGCGTACGGGTGAGCGGCCGCCGCGCCGGGCTCCTCGTCCGGGTGGCCCAGCCCGGGGTGCCGGGCGGAGGCCCTGCGGCGTGAATGGTGCCAGCGGCGCCGTGGCCGCGCAGCGAATGCCGGGAGGGCCGTTGAACGGGCCGAGTTGAACCCCCAGCCGTCCGTGCCCCCGACGGGCGGGCCGGATCGTCAGGAGCACCGTCTCGGCCGTGCTGATCACGCTGACCTGCATCCTGGTGCCGGTCTCGCTGCTCACCGTCTGGGTGCACGACATCGCGCTGGACACCGACCGGTACGTCAGCACGGTCGCGCCGCTGGCCACGAACCCCGCGATCCAGGACGCCGCGGTCAAGCGGATCACCCAGGCGGTGGACGTGAAGGTGAACGGCCCGGAGGTCGTCTCCGACCTGGCCTCCTGGCTGCAGTCGCAGGGCCTGCCGCCCCGGGCCGCGTCCGCCGTCAAGTCGCTGGGGCCCAAGATCGACGACGCGGTGGACCAGGTGGTCTCCAAGGCGGCGACCAAGGTCGTGCAGAGCGACGCCTTCGACACCGTCTGGACGCAGGCGAACCGCGCCGCCCACACGGCCGTGGTCCAGGCCCTGACCGGACACGGCCGCGGCGCGGTCGGAGTCAGCGACGGCACGGTCACCCTCGACGTCGGGAAGGCCGTGGACCAGCTGAAGGACCAGCTGGTGGCCGCGGGTCTGACACCGGCCGAGAAGATCCCGGAGGTGCACAAGCAGCTGGTGCTGTTCCAGTCCGACAAGCTGGCCAAGGTCCGCGGCGCCGCGCACGCGCTGGACGTGCTGGGCAACTGGCTGCCGGTGATCACCGTGGTGATCGGTCTGGTCGGCGTCCTGCTGGCCCGGCGCCGGCGCCGGGCCCTGGTGTCCACGGCGCTCGGCGCGGCGGGGGCCGGCCTGGTGGTGGCGATCGCCCTGGTGATCGCCCGGCACTACTACCTCGACCACCTGCCGCCCGCCGTGCAGTCCCGGGACGCCGCGGCCGCGGTCTTCGACACGCTGGTGAGGTTCCTGAAGGTCAGCCTGCGCACCCTCGTCGTCCTGGGCGTGGTGGTCGCGCTCGGCGCCTACCTCTCCGGGGCGGGACGGCTGCCGCGGGCCGTGCGCGGCGGGGCCGACCACGCCGCCGACTCGGTCGCCGGCTGGAGCGGCGCGCACGGCGTGCACACCGGACGGGCCGGAACCTGGACCGACGCCCACCGCCGCTGGCTCGCCCTCGCGGCGCTGCTGATCGTGGCCCTGGTGTTCGCCCTCTGGAACCACCCGACGGTGCTGACCGTGCTGCTGCTCGTCCTGGTGCTCCTCGTGCTCCTCGCCGTCCTGGCCCTGCTCGCCGCCTCCGGGCGGGTCGCCGGCCCAGGACGGGGCGGTGCGCCCGGCGGGACCGACGCGCCCGGCGGGGTCGATGCGCCCGGAGGCGGCGGGGCGCCCGGAGGCGGCGGCACCGAGAACCCCCGGTCGGAGGGCTGAAAGGGCTCCGCGAGGGACGTCCGGGCCACGGCCGCGGTCGGTACGACGCCACGACAGGACGGGGATCCGGTTCTACCGTGAACGTAGGACTTCTGTTCCACCCTCCCGCCTTCCGCGGTCCGCGAGGCGGTTGCCATCGAAGGAGTCACCGTCATGACGAGCAGCGTCAGTGGAGCCGGCAGCAGCCAGATCCCCCAGCCCCAGCGGCACCCGTACGCGTCCGGGTGGACCATCTTCGCGGGGGTCATGCTGATCACCGGCGGTCTCATGGCGGTCTTCGAGGGGATCTCCGCCATCGCCAAGGACGACCTGGTCGTCGTCACCCGCAACTACGCGTACTCGCTGAACACCGCCGGCTGGGGGTGGATCCACCTCATCCTCGGCGTCCTGATCGTCGTGGCGGGCGTGGCGGTCTTCAGCGGCGCACTCTGGGCCCGGATCTTCGGTGTCGCCCTCGCCGGCCTGGGAATGATCGCCAACTTCCTGTGGCTGCCCTACTACCCGGCGTGGGCGATCGTCCTGATCGCGATCGACGCCCTCGTCATCTGGGGGCTGTGCCACGGCGGCCTCGAGGCGGCGGCCGAATGACCTCCGGGCAGGCCCGTCCCTGACCGCGCCACCGGCCCGGATCCCGGCATCAGCCGAGGTCCGGGCCGCTGCATGCGCACCGGGAGGGCCGGCGCCGCCCTGCCGCGGCCGTCCCGGCGAGGGGCCCTCGTCCGGCCCGGACGGGGGGCGGGACGGCCTGTGAGGCCCGGGTGAAGGTCGTGGGTGGGGCCGGTGATCGGCCGTTGATCGGGCGTAGACGGCGAGCCAGGAGCATCGGGAACCGGAGGGAACCGGTCGGAGGCCACAGCCTGATCGCCGGGTCCCGTACGGCCGGACCACGGGCCGTGCGGGCGCCCGGAGCTGAGGCCGCCACCGGTCCCGACGCCAGGAGGAGTCCGGACCACGAAGGGCAGACGAGGCATGGACGGCGGGCTGTCGGTGCAAGCGGTGAGAACGGCGGCGGGCTTCGGCGAGCTGCTGCGGCTACGGCGTGAGCGGGTCGGGCTGACCCAGCAGTGCCTGGCCGATCACGCGACCCTGAGCGTGCGGGCGATCCGGGACATGGAGAGCGGCCGGGTGCGCCGGCCCCGCAACGAGACCGTCCGGCTGCTGGCGGACGCGCTGCGGCTGGAGGGCCGCAGCCGGACGGATTTCGAGGAGGCCGCCCGCCGGCACCCGCTCGCGGACGAGCCGGTGGCCGAGCCGGCCGCCCCGCCGGTGGCCCGCGGGGCGATCGTCGGCCGGGACACGGAGGCCGAGGTGCTGGCCGACGCCTTCGCCGTGCACGGGGACCGGCTGGTCTCGCTGGTGGGCCTGGGCGGGGTCGGCAAGACCAGGCTCGCCCTGGAGGTGGCCCGCCGGCTGCACCTGGCCGTCCGCTGGTCGGTGCGCTGGGTGGACTGCGGCGGCGGCCCGCACCCCTGGCGCGCGTCGCTGGACGACCTCGCCCGGGACATCGGCGCGCGGCCCGCCCTGCTGGTGCTGGACGGCGCCGACGGCGGGGTGGACGCCGGGCAGCTGGACGGGCTGTTCCACCGCTGCCCCGGGCTGCGGGTGCTGATCACCGCCCGGGAGGCCCGGCCGCTGCCCGGGGGACAGGTCATCCCGCTCGCGCCGCTGCCCGTCCCGGCCCCCGAACTCGACGCCGAACCGGAGGCGCTGGCACAGGTCGGGGCCGTCCGGCTGCTGCTCTCGCACCTGTGCCGGCTGCGCCCCGGCTACACCCTGGAGCGCTCCGAGGCGCCCGCCGTCGCGGAGCTCTGCCGCCGCCTGGACGGCCTGCCGGGCGCGCTGGAGCGCGCGGCGGGGTGGGCGCTGGTGCAGTCCACCTCCCAGCTGGTGGCCGGGCTGGCGGTCGTCCCGTTCACGCTGGCGGCCCCGCCCGTGGTGTTCGGTGCGCGCGGTGACCTGCGGGACGATGTGGAGCCGGCGATCCGGAGGCTGACGGAGCGCCAGCGCGCACTGCTGGAGGTGCTCGTGGACGAGCCGGGGGACTGGTCGGGGGAGGACGCGGTGGTCCGCAGCGGCTGGACGCTGCAGGCCTGCCTGGCCACGGTGCACGAACTGCTGTCGCGCGGGCTGATCCGCAGCGTGCCGGCCCGGGACGGCGTGCGCTTCACGGTGCTCAACCTGTGCCGGCGCCTCGTCCGGGAGGAGCCCGGGATCCGGCTGGGGCCGGCGGGGGACGGACCGCTGCTGGCCGTCGCGGGCTGACCGCGAGGCGCCGACGGTCCGGTACGGGCCGGTGGGGGCCGACCGCGACGCGTCGAACGGCTGCCGATTCTGCCGCTTAATGCCGCAGGAGCTGCCGCTTGCCGGGCCCGATCGTTCCTAGCGTTCTCCGTGGGGCCGGACCGCCGCGGGAACGCGCCGGAACGCCATCGAGGATCTCTACCGATGAGGGCTGAGTCGTGGAGCACGGAAACGCCGAACAGAACGGTCTGGACGTCGTCGTGACGACGACGGCCTCGGATTCGCACACCTGGAACCTGGTCTTCCTCCAGTTCCTGCTGGAGGAGTCGGGCCACCGGGTGACGAATCTGGGCGCGTGCGTCCCGGACGCGCTGCTGATCTCCGAATGCCGCCGGATCGAACCGGACCTGATCGTGATCAGCAGCGTCAACGGGCACGGCTTCCAGGAGGGCCTGCGGGTGATCGAGGCCCTCCGCGCCTGCCCGGAACTGCGGCGCACCCCGACCGTCATCGGCGGCAAGCTCGGCATCGCCGGGGCCGACGACCCCGACCGCGAGCGGACGCTGCTGGCGGCGGGCTTCGACGCGGTCTTCGAGGAGGGCGCCGCGGTGGCCGGGTTCCGCGAGTTCGTCGGCGGACTGCGCTCCGGGGTCCTGCTGTGACGGAACCTGCTGCGACGGGCCCCGCGGTGACGGGCCCCGCCCGGGCGGGCTTCGGCGCGTTCGTGGCGCAGGCCGCCGAGGCCGGTGCCCTGGTGGTCCAGCCCCGGATGGGCATGGCGCGGGCGGCCGTGATGCGGGAGGGCCTGCTCGCCACCCGGGGGGCGGCCGCCGTCACCGTCGGCACCATCACCCTGGACAGCTACACCCGCACCGGCGACCTCGACGCCGCGCGGCGCGCCCTGGCCGCCGGGGCGGGCCTCAACGGCTACCCGATCGTCACCCACCCGGTCGAGGTCACCCGGGCGGTGCTGCGCGGGGTGGCGGACGCGGGCTTCCCGGTGCAGGTCCGGCACGGCTCGGCCGCGCCGGAGCGGATCGTCGAGGCGCTGCTGGCGGCCGGCCTGGACGCCACCGAGGGCGGACCGGTCTCCTACTGCCTGCCGTACGGCCGCACCCCGCTGCACGAGGCGGTGGCGCGCTGGCGGCGCAGCTGCGAAATCCTCGCCTCCGTCCGGGAGTTCGGCGCCGAGCCGCACCTGGAGACGTTCGGCGGCTGCATGATGGGACAGCTCTGCCCGCCCTCGCTGCTGATCGCCATCAGCGTGCTGGAGGCGCTGTTCTTCCGTCAGAACGGGCTGCGCAGCATCTCGCTCAGCTACGCCCAGCAGGCCAACGCCCGCCAGGACGAGGAGGCGCTGGCCGCGCTCGGCCGGATCGCGGGGGAGCTGCTCGCGGACGTCGACCGGCACCTCGTGGTGTACGCGTACATGGGCGTGTACCCGCGCTCGCCCGGCGGCGCGCGGCTGCTGCTGGAGGACGCGGCGCGGCTCGCGGTGCGCGGCGGAGCGGCCCGGCTGATCGTCAAGACCACGGCCGAGGCGCACCGCATCCCCACCGTCGCCGAGAACGTCCGGGCGCTGGAGACCGCGGCTGCGGCCGCTGCGGCGGAGCGGGGCCGGCCACGACCCGCCGCCGCGCCGAACACCGGGATCGAGGCCGAGGCCAGGGCGCTGATCGGCGCGGTGCTCGACCTGGACGCCGACGTCGGCCGGGCCCTGGTGCGGGCGTTCGCGGCCGGCTACCTGGACGTGCCGTACTGCCTGCACCCCGACAACGCCGGGCGGACGGGCAGTTCGCTGGGCCCGGACGGCCGGCTGCACTGGTCCGGTGTCGGCTCGATGCCGATCGCGGGGCTCGTCGAGCGCGGCCGGGCGCCGATCCTCGGCTCGGCCGGGCTGCTGGCCGCCCTCTCCCACGTCCGGCGCGGCTACGACGGCCGGGCCGAGTACGCGGCCGCCTCCGTGGCGGCGTCCGCCGCCCGGGGCCTGCCGGTGGCGCGCTGAGCCGCCCGCCGGGCCCGCGACGCCCGGCCCGCCCGCCCGTCGTTCCAGCACCCCCGCCCGCCCGCCGCTCCACCACCGATGACCGCCCGCGCCTTTGACGGCGGGCCACGGACCACCCGAGAGAACAGGACCTTGACCATGCCCGACACCACGCCCCCGCCCCCGGTCGATCCGGGCCGGCACCTGACCGCCCCGACCACCCGCAGCGCCCTGCGGATCCAGCAGCAGCTGCTCGCCGCCGCCCGGGAGTTCCTGCGCGGCCGGGGCTTCACCGAGCTGCTGCCGCCGATCATCGGCCCGGTCACCGACCCCGGTGCGCGCGGCTCCAAGCAGGTGGACATCGACTTCTACGGCCACCGCTACAAGCTGATGACCAGCGCGATCCTGTACAAGCAGGCCTCGCTGCTCGCCTTCGACAAGATCTTCTGCATCGCCCCGAACGTCCGGCTGGAGCCGCTGGAGACCGCCGGGACGAGCCGGCACCTGGCCGAGTTCCATCAGCTGGACGTGGAGGTCGCCGGCGCGAGCCGGGACGACGCCGTCCAGCTGGCCGAGGAGCTGGTGGTGCACATGGTCGACAGCACGGTGCGCGAGCTGCCCAAGGAGTTCGCCGAACTCGGCCGGGACCCGCAGGCCTTCGCCGAGCTGCTGAAGGGCTCCTTCGGCCGCGTCCGGCACGCCGAGGCGGTCGCCGAGCTGCGCGGCGTCGGCCACCCGCAGAGCCTGGACGCCGAACTCGACTGGGAGGGCGAGGCGCTGCTGTCGGCCCGGCGCGACCGGCCGTTCTTCGTCACCGACTACCCGAAGGGCTCGCGCGGCTTCTACGACCGCGAGCACCCGGAGGACCCGGGCCTGCTGCGGAACTTCGACCTGCTCGCGCCCGAGGGCTACGGCGAGCTGTGCAGCGGCAGCCAGCGCACCAACGACTACGCGGAGATCGTCACCCGGATGCGGGAGACCGGCGAGAACCCGCAGAAGTACCGCTGGTACCTGGACCTGGTGCGCGAGGGCGTGCCGGCCAGCGCGGGCTTCGGCATCGGGGTCGAGCGGCTCACCCGGTACGTCGCCGGGCTGGACGCCGTCTGGCAGGCCAGCGCGTTCCCCAAGGTCGCCGGGGTGGTGTCACCGTGAGGGAGCACAGCGAGGTGGGCGCCGCCGCCGTGCAGGACCTGACCGCGCCCGGCTTTCCGGAGGAGGAGGTCCGGCGGCGGGCCCGCGTCGGGGCGGCCGCGGCGTTCCCGCCCGCCGAGGAGTACGGGCAGGTGCTGTTCGGCGCGGGCCGGCCCGGGGAGCCCGCGCCGAACGACGCGCTCGACGCCCTGCGGATCGTCCCGCCGCTGTTCCTGCCGCAGCGGCTCGCCAAGCTGATCGACCTCGGCCGCGAACCCGACTACCGGGACGTCGAACTCGCCACCACCATCGGCGGGTTCGCCTCGGCACTGCCGGTCTACGTGTCCGCGACCGGCTCCACCCGGGCGGCCGGCGGCGACCTCGGGCTGGCCCTGAGCCGGCAGGCCGGGGCACTGGGGATCCCGATGGTGATCGGCGAGAACGTGGTGCCGGTCAACGGCTACGGCCGGCTCGGCGAGGCGGCCGACCGCACCCTGCTCGGCCGGCTGCGCGCCTACGGAGAGCAACTCCCGGACGGGCTGGGCGGCGTGGCCGTGCAGCAGAGCACCGAGGACGCCGACGCCGAGGTGTGGAACCTCGTCCACAGCGATCCGGCCGCCCTGCCGCTGCTCGAATCCGGGCGGCTGGCCTTCGAGTTGAAGGTCGGCCAGGGGGCCAAGCCGGGTCTGGGCGGGATGACCGTGCTGGACGCGGAAGCCGCCGCCGCGCTCGGCGACCGCTTCGGGCTGGACCCGCTGTTCGGCGACGGCCGGGTGCTGCGCGCCGCCACCCCGGGCACCTTCACCGCGGAGATCCTGCGCCAGCAGATCCGGCTGATGCGCAACAACTACCCGCGGGTGCGGATCTGGGTGAAGCTCTACCCCGGCCGGGACGTGGCCGAGGCCGCCCGGGTGGCGCACGAGGCCGGAGCGGACGCCGTCGTGGTGGACGGCGCCGAGGGCGGCACCGGCTGGGCGCCGGGGGTGTTCCTGCCGCACGTCGGCCTGCCGCTGGCGGAGTGCCTGCGCCGGCTGGCGGCCGCGCCGCCGCCCTCCCTGCTGGTCTCCGGGCGGATCTGGGAAGGCGCCCGGGCGGTCAAGAGTCTGGCGCTGGGGGCCCGTGCGGTGGGCCTCGGGCGGGCGGCGCTGCTCGCCGTCGCGGAGGACCTGGAATCCGGTCTGCGCCGTTTCGCGGAATGCCTGGCGCTGGAACTCCGGCTGCTGATCAGTTCGCTCGGGAAATACGCCCCCGAGGCCCTGGACGGGGCGGATGTCTGGTCCCCCGGGAATTCCTGAAACACCCTCGGCCGGTAGCTCTGGCCTGCCTGGGAAGCGGCATGATGAAACTGCCGATTTCCTTCCGCTCATTCTGCCGATAGGGCCGTCGAATTCCCCCTATCGTCGCTTTCGTCGCCGATTTCTCTCACGATCTGGGGTTGGATGATGTCCTCGCGCGGTTTCCCCACCGAATTCGCGGCGCCCGGTTTCGCGCCGTTCGCCTCCGCCGTCGCCCGCTTTCCGGAGCGGCCGGCCGTCCGGACCGGCGGCCGGACGGTCGGCTACCGGGAGCTGGACGGCCTGACCGCCGCCCTCGCCGCCCGGCTCGCCCCCGGCCGGACGGTCGCCGTGACCGGCCGCGACCGGCTGGACCACGTGGTCGCGCTGCTCGCGGCGCTGCGGGCCGGCGCCACCTATCTGCCGCTGGACGTGGAGGCCCCCGAGGAGCGCAACCGCTGGATCGCGGAGGACGCCGGGGCCCACCTCGCCCTGAACGGCGAGGAGCTCACCGAGATCGGCGCAGGGGCGGGCGGGAACGCCGGCGCCGGCTACGTCATCTACACCTCCGGCACCACCGGCCGTCCCAAGGGCGTGCACGTGCCGCTCGCCGCCCTGGCCGGCCACCTGGCCGGTGTCGTCGAGACCTTCGGCCTGACCGAACGGGACGTGGTGCTGCAGTTCGCCCGTCCGACCGTGGACGTGGCCGTCGAGCAGGTGCTCGGCGCGCTGTCCGCCGGGGCCTGCCTGGTCCTGCCGGAGCAGCGGCTCCTGGCCCCGGCCGCGCTGCTGGACCTGCTGGACGCCGAGGGCGTCACCGTCGCCAACCTGGCCGCGGGCTACTTCCAGGACGTGGTGGCGGCCCTGGGCGGCCGGGTGCCGCGCACCCTGCGGCTGATGATCTCCGGCAGCGACAAGCTGGAGCCCGCCACCGCCGCCGCCTGGTGGTCGGCGACCGGGGTGCCGCTGCTGAACGCCTACGGCCCGACCGAGACCGTGGTCACCGCCACCACCCACCGGCTCGACGGCACGCCGGAGCAGCCCGCCGCCCGGGTGCCGATCGGCACCGCGGTCGGCGCGCGCCGCCTCCACGTGCTGGACGGGCGGCTGCGGCCGGTGCCGCCCGGCGAGGCGGGCGAACTGTACGTCGGCGGGCCGCTGCTGGCCTCCGGCTACCTCGGCCGTCCCGGTCTCACCGCCGGCCGCTTCGTCGCCGACCCGTTCGCGGCGGCCGACGGGGCCCGCGGGGCCCGGATGTACCGCACCGGCGACCTGGTGCGCCGCGCCGCCGAGGACGGCCCGCTGGAGTTCCTCGGCCGCGGCGACCACCAGGTGAAGATCCGCGGCTTCCGGGTCGAGCCGGGCGAGATCGAGCAGGTGCTGGCCGGTCACCCCGGCGTCACCGGCTGCGTCGTGGTGGCGCACGAGGGCCGGCTGGCCGCGTACGTCACCGGCGCCGCGCCGGGGTACGCCGAGGCCCGGGCCTGGCTGGCCGAGCGGCTGCCCGAGCACATGGTCCCGGCGACGCTCACCGCGCTGGACGCCTTCCCGCTGACGGCCGGTGGCAAGGTGGACCGCGGGGCGCTGCCCGAGCCGCTGACCGCGCCGCAGGGCAAGCCGGCCGGTCGCCCGCCGCGCACCCCCGCCGAGCAGCTGATCGCGGCGGTCTGGGCGGACGTGCTCGGGGTGCCGGAGGTCGGCGCCGACGACAACTTCTTCCACCTGGGCGGCGATTCGCTGACGGCCGTGCGGGTGGTGGGCCGGGTCTTCGACGTCTTCGGCATGGTGTCGCCGTACACCATCTTCGACGCGCCGACGCTGGCCGAGTTCGCCGCCGCGGTGACCTCCGCGTCCGGCGGCGCGCGCCCGGCCCCGGTCCGCTCCGGCGCCGCCGAGGCCCCGCTGTCCAAGTTCCAGCGCGGGCTGTGGTTCCTCGACCAGTGGAACCCGGACGCGCCGACCTACGTGGTGCCCTGGGTGTTCCGCTTCTCCGGGCCGGTCGACGCCGAGCTGCTGCGGCGGGCGCTGGCCGGGGTGGTCGAGCGGCACGAGAGCCTGCGGACGACCTTCGAGCTCGCCGAGGACGGTCCGCGCCAGGTCGTCCACCCCTCCGTGGAACTGCCGTTCACGCTCACCGAGACCACCGCCGAGCAGGTGGACGCGCTGGTCGCCGAGGCCGCGCTGGAGCCCTTCGACCTGGAGCGGGGGCCACTGGTGCGGGCCCGGGTCTTCCGGGCCGACGGCGCGACCACGCTGCTGCTGCTCCTGCACCACATCGTCTGGGACGAGGGCTCGCTGGCCGTGCTGGAGGCCGAACTCCAGGAGCTGTACGCCGCCTCGGCCGAGGGTCGGCCCGCCGAGCTGCCGGAGCTCGCCGTCCAGTACGGCGACTACGCCGCCTGGCAGTACCAGGACGACACCGCCGAGCGGCAACTGGACTACTGGCGCGAGCAGTTGCGCGACGCGCCGACCGCCGACGCGCTGGTGCCGGACCGGCCCCGACCCGAGGAGCAGGCCTTCCGCGGCGCCTTCCACCGCTTCGCCATGCCCGGCCCGGTGGCCGAGGCCGTCCGGGCGCTCGCCCGCAGCGAGGACGCCACCCCGTTCATGGTGCTGCTGGCCGGGCTGGCCCTCACCCTGCACCGCCGGACCGGGCAGCGCGACCTGGTGCTCGGCTCGCCGGTGAACGTCCGCGGCCGGGCCGAACTCGACGGCCTGATCGGCTACTTCGTCAACCTGCTGCCGCTGCGGCTGAGGCTGGAGGAGGGCGCCTCCTTCCGCGAACTCGTCCGGCACGTGCGCGAGGTGTCGATCGGCGGCTACCGCCACCAGGAGGTGCCCTTCGACGACATCGCGGGCGCCGTGCTCGACGAGCGCCCCGAGGACCGCAACCCGCTCTGCCAGGTGCTGCTGGAGCTGCACCCGCTGGACCCCCGGCCGTTCACGGTCGGCGGGCACGAGGTCACCCGGGCCCTGCACTCCAACCCGGTCTCCCGCTTCGACCTGTCCGTCTCGGTGGACGACCTGGGCACCGGCTTCACCGGCCGCTTCGAGTACGACAGCGACCTCTTCGCCCCGGACACCATGGCCGGCCTGTGCGAGGAGTGGCTGGGCACCCTGGCCGCCGCCGTCGAGGTGCCGGTGCACGCCCTGTTCGAGGCGCGGGCCGCCCGCGACCCGCGGGCCGTCGCCCTGATCTCCGGCGAACGGACCGTCGGCTACGGCGAGTTGAACACCGCCGCGAACCGGCTCGCCCGGCACCTGACGGGCCTCGGCATCGGGCGCGGCGACACCGTCGCGGTGCTGGCCGAGCGCGGGCCGGAGCTGGTCGTCGCCCTGCTGGCGGCCCTCAAGGCCGGCGCCGCCTACACCCTGCTCGACCCGGACTTCCCGGCCGAGCGGCTGGCCGGCGCGGTCGCCGACACCGGCGCCGCCACGGTGGTCACCCACCGGCGCGCCACCGTGCCCTTCCCGGTCGGGCGGCAGGTGGACCTGGACGCCTCGGCCGCCGAACTCGCCCGGTACGCGGGGCACGACCTCGGCCTGCCGGTCGAGGGCACCGACCTCGCCTGCGTGATGTTCACCTCCGGCTCCACCGGCCGCCCCAAGGGCGTCGCCGTCCCGCACCGCGCGCTCACCACCACCTACCTTGGCCAGGACTACGCCCGCTTCGGCCCCGAGGAGGTCTGGCTGCAGTGCTCGCCGGTCTCCTGGGACGCCTTCGCCCTGGAGCTGTACGGCGCGCTCTGCTTCGGCGGTACCTGCGTCCTCCAGCCCGGCCAGCGCCCGGACCCGCAGACCATCGCCGAGCTGACCCGCCGCCACGGCGTCACCCAGCTCCAGCTCTCCGCCAGCCTGTTCAACTTCCTGCTGGAGGAGTTCCCGGAGACCTACGACGGCCTCAAGCTCGCCTTCACCGCCGGCGAGCGGGCCTCCGTCACCCACGTGGCCAAGGCCCTGGAGGCCTACCCGGGCCTGGCGGTGGCCAACGGCTACGGCCCGGTGGAGAGCCTCGGCCTGACCACCTGCCACCGGGTCGGCCCCGCCGACACCGCCGGCGCCTCCGTCCCGATCGGCGTCCCGCTGAACGGCAAGGGCGTCCTCGTCCTGGACGAGCGGCTGCGTCCCGTCGAGCCCGGCACCACCGGCGAGCTGTACGCCACCGGCGGCGGCCTCGCCCACGGCTACCTCGGCCGGCCCGGCCTCACCGCCGAACGCTTCGTCGCCTCCCCGTACGGCGCCCCCGGCGAGCGCCTCTACCGCACCGGGGACCTCGGCCACCTCAACGCCGAGGGCCTGTTGGAGGTCACCGGCCGGATCGACGACCAGGTGAAGATCCGCGGCTTCCGGGTCGAGCCCGGCGAGATCGAGGACGCGCTCACCCGCCACCCGGCCGTCCGGGAGGCCGCCGTCGCCGTCCACGAGCCCGCACCGGGCGACCGCAGGCTCGCCGCCTACGTCACCGTCGCCGCCGGCGCCCCCGCCCCGGACGCGCTGCTCGACCACCTGGCCGCCCTGCTGCCCGAGCACATGGTGCCCGCGACCCTCGACGTCCTGGACGCCCTGCCGCTCAACCACAACGGCAAGGTGGACCGCAAGGCGCTGCCCGCCCCGGCCGGCCGCCGGGCTGCCGAGGCCTCCGACGACGCGGCGGCCGCCGGGGCCGCCGACCCGCTGACCGAGGCCGAACGCCTGGTCGCCGAGGCGATGCGCGAGGTCCTCGACCTCGCCGAGGTCGGCCGCGAGGACAACTTCTTCCGGATCGGCGGCAACTCGCTGGCCGCCGTCCGGGTCGCGATGCGGCTGTCCCGGGAGACCGGCAGCCGCGTCCCCCCGCAACTGGTGTTCCGGGCCCGGACCGTGAGCGCCATCGCCGAACGGCTGGCCGCCCGATGACGGGCCGCACCGCACACGAAGGGAACGAGGCCGTGAGCCCGTCCGACCGCCCGGCGCGCACCGCGCCCGTCTCGGGGCTGCAGCGCGGCCTCTGGTTCCTCGACCGCCTCGACCCGCGGGCCGTCACCTACTGCACCCCCTGGACCCTCGACGTCACCGGCCCGCTCGACCTCGCCCTGCTCCAGCGCGCGCTGGACGCCGTCACGGCCCGGCACGAGACGCTGCGCACCACCTTCGCGCTGCACCCCGACGGCCCCCGCCAGCAGGTGCACCACCGTCTCGCCGTGCCGCTCGCGGTGACCGACCTGCGCCCGCTGGGCGGCCCCGGGCAGGAGGAGCGCCTGGAGGACCTGCTCGCCGCCCGCTGCGCCGAGCCCTTCGACCTGGCCGCCGGCCCGCTGCTGCGTGCCGAGGCCTTCCGGCTCGCCGACGAGCGCACCACGGTGCTGTTCACCGTCCACCACATCGTCTGGGACGGCTGGTCCGCCGAGATCTTCGAGCGCGAGCTCGCCGAGCTGTACGGCGCGGCGGTGCGGGGCGGGCAGGCCCGGCTGCCGGAGCTGACCGTGCAGTACGCCGACTGCGCCGAGGAGGAGCTCGGCGCCTCCTACGAGGAGCACCTGACCTACTGGAAGCAGCAGTTGGACGGCGCCCCCGCCCTGCTGGAGCTGCCCACCGACCGGCCCCGGCCCGCCGAGCGCGGAGCGGCCGGCCGGACCGAGGAGTTCGGCCTCGCCCCCGGGACGGCGGCGCGGGTCCGCGCGCTGGCCGAGGCGGAGGGCGTCACCCCGTTCACCGTCCAGCTGGCCGCCTTCGCCCTGCTGCTGAACCGCTGGACCGGCGCCGACGACCTGGTGGTCGGCACTCCCGTCACCACCCGGGACCGCCCCGAACTGGAGCACCTGCTCGGCTACTTCGTGAACCTGCTGCCGCTGCGCCTGCGGCTCGCGCCGGCGCTGGGCTTCCGGGACCTGCTGGAGCACGTCCAGGACGTCGCCTTCGAGGCGTACGGCTACCTCGACCTGCCCTTCGACCAGATCGTCGACCGGCTCGGCGCCGCCCGCAGCGCCCAGCACCCGCCGCTGGTCCAGGTGGTGTTCGGCGCCCACGGCGAGGACCGCAGCCCGCTGGCGCTCGGCCCGGCGGCCACTGCCCGCAGCCGGGTGCGCTCCAACGGCACCAGCAAGTTCGACCTCACCTGGTCCGTGTTCGACGGCGGGGACGCCGGGGGCGAGCTGCGCGGCGAGGCCGAGTACCGCAGCGAGCTGTTCGACCCGCAGACCGTCCGCCGGCTGGCCGCCGAGTACGACGACCTGCTCACCGCGGCCCTGGACGACCCCGACGCCACCGTGCTGCGGCTGACCACCCGCCCCGTGGACGCGGGCGCGGCCACCGACACCCCCGGCCACTGCCTGCACCACCTGTTCGAGCGGGCCGCCGACGCCCACCCCGACCGGCCCGCCGTCAGCGACCCCGACCGCACCCTGAGCTACGCCGAACTGGACCGCCGGGCCAACCGCCTCGCGCACGCCCTGCGCGCCCGCGGCGCCGGCCCCGGCGACCGGATCGGCATGCTGCTGGAGCGCACCGCCGACGTCCTGGTCACTGTCCTCGGTGTGCTCAAGACCGGCGCCGCCTACGTGCCCGTCGACCTGGCCGCCCCCGCCGACCGGGCCGCCCTGGTCTTCGGCGACACCGGCGTCGCCCTGATCGTCACCGACCGCCCGGACCTGGTGCCCGACGGCCCGTGGCAGGCCTACGACCTGAGCGCCGAGGCAGCCGACCTGGCCGCCCGGCCGGACACCCGCCCGCCGGCCGCCGGCCGCCCCGGCGACGTCGCCTACGTCATCTTCACCTCCGGCTCCACCGGCCGCCCCAAGGGCGTCGCCGTCGCCCACGAGCACGTCAGCCGGCTGATGGCGGACGGCGAGCGGCACTTCGGCTTCGGCCCGCGGGAGACCTGGACGCTCTTCCACAGCTACGCCTTCGACTGGACGGTCTGGGAGATGTGGGGCGCCCTGCTGCACGGCGCCCGCCTGGTCGTCGTCCCGTACGTGACCAGCCGCTCGCCCGAGGAGTTCGCCCAGCTGCTGGAGGAGGAGGGCGTCACCCGCCTCTGCCTCACCCCCTCGGCGCTGCGCCAGCTGGAGCCGGTGCTGCGCCGCAGCCCGCGCGCCCTGCCCGCGCTGAAGTGGATCATGCTCGGCGGGGAGGCGCTGGACCCGGCCGTCGTCCAGCGCTGGTTCGAACTCGACCCGCCGCCCCCGGCCCGGCTCTGCAACCTGTACGGCATCACCGAGACCACCGTCCACGTCACCACCCACGACCTGGCCGGCAGCGCGGGCTTCGAACGCAGCCTGATCGGCACGCCCATGCCGCACCTGAGCGCCCAGGTCCTCGACGACTGGCTGCGACCGGTGCCGCCCGGCGCGGCCGGCGAGCTGTACATCGGCGGCGGCAGCCTCGCCCACGGCTACTGGGGCCGCCCCGGCCTCACCGCCGGGCGCTTCGTCGCCGACCCGTACGGCCCGCCCGGGGCCCGGCTCTACCGCACCGGCGACGTCGCCCGGCGGCTGCCCGACGGCGGACTGGAGTACATCGGGCGCGCCGACTTCCAGGTCAAGCTGCGCGGCTTCCGGATCGAGCTCGGCGAGATCGAGAACGCGCTCGCCGCCCACCCGGACGTCGACGCCTGCGTCGTCACCGTGCACGAGGACCGCCTCGCCGCGTACGTCACCGGACACGAGCCCGCCGACGTCCGCGCCTTCCTCGGCCGCTCGCTGCCCCCGTACATGGTCCCGGCGACCTTCACCGTGCTGGAGTCGCTGCCGCTCACCGTCAACGGCAAGGTGGACCGCGCCGCCCTGCCCGCCCCCGGGCAGCGCAGCGCCGCCGCCGCGGGCCGCCACGTCGAGCCGCGCACCCCGGAGGAGGAGGCCTTCGCCGCCGTCTGGACGGAGGTCCTCGGGGTGGACGGCATCGGCGTCCACGACGACTTCTTCCACCTCGGCGGCGACTCCATCCGGGCCGTCCAGCTGGCCGGCGCGCTGCACGAGCGCGGCTGGGGGCTGAGCCTGCGCGACGTCTTCAACGCCCCCACCGTCGCCGCCCTGCTGCCGCTGGCGAAGCCCGTCACCGAGGACCCGGACGCCCACGAGCCGTTCGCCCTGATCACCCCGGAGGACCGCGCCGACCTGCCGCCCGGCGTCGTCGACGCCTACCCGATGGTGTCCATGCAGCTCTCCATGGTCTTCCACATGGAGATCGCCGGCGGCACCGACAGCTACCACAACGTCAACTCCTACCGGATCTCCGGCGACCTCGACGAACAGGCCTTCCGCCGCTCCGTGGCCGAGGCCCTGGACCGCCACGCCGTGCTGCGCACCGGCCTGGACCTGTCCGGCTACGGCGAACCGCTGCAGCTCGTCCACGGCCGGCTGCCCGCCCCCGTCGAGTTCGCCGACCTGCGCGGCGCGGCCGAAGCGGACCAGGACACCGCGATCCGCGAGGTGTTCGACACCCACCGGTGGACGCCCTTCGACCTCACCGCCCCGCCGCTGTTCCGGATCACCGTGCAGCGCCTGGCCGAGGACGCCTTCCAGCTCACCGTCTCCGAGCACCACGCGATCCTCGACGGCTGGAGCTTCACCTCGCTGCTCACCGAGATCCTGGAGCGCCACGGCGCCCTCGCCGCCGATCCGCTCGGCGCGCCCACCCCGCCGCCGCGCACCGCCTTCCGCGACTTCGTGGCCGTCGAACGGCAGGCCGCCGGGGACGAGCGCTCGCTCGGCTACTGGCGCGAGCGGCTGTCCGGCGTCAGCGGCCAGCTGTTCCCCGGCAGCGAGTCCGTGCACGAGGCGCCGCGCACCGTCGAACAGGTGCTGCCCGAGGCGCCCGACCAGCTGCGGACCGTCGCCGACGCGCTCGGCGTGCCGGTCAAGTCGGTCGCGCTCGCCGCCCACCTGCACGCCCTCGCCGCCGTCACCGGGAAACCGCGCGTCACCACCGGCCTGGCCGTCAACGGCCGGCTGGAACGCCTCGGCGGCACCGAGGTGTACGGGCTGTTCCTCAACACCGTCCCGCTGAGCTGCGAGCCCACCGGCGACCTGCTCGCCCTGGTCCGCGAGGTCCACCGGGAGGAGCTGGACATGATGCCGCACCGCCGGGTCCCCTTCGCCCGGCTCGCCCGGCTGATGACCGACACCGCGCTGGACAGCCAGTTCGGCTACCTGCGCTTCCACGCCCTCGGCCGGCTCAGCTCGGCCCGCATCGTGGACGGCCGGATCGGCACCGAGCCGACCCTGCGCCACGAACCCAACAGCTTCGCCTTCGGCGCCTCGGTGATCCAGGACCCGGTCACCCAGCGGGTGCTGCTCGCGGTGGACCACCAGCGCTCGCTGGTGACCGACAGCACCGCCGAGCAGTTCATCGACACCTACGCCACCGCCCTGCACACCATGGCCGCCGCCGCCCGAGACCTCTGAGGACCCGTCATGACCGATCTGCTGGACCGCCTGCGCGCCACCGTCGCCGCCCACCCCGAGCGCACCGCCGTGCTGGCCGGCGCCGACCGCCTGGACTTCGCCGAACTCGACCGCCGCACCGCCGCCCTGGCCCGCGCCCTGCGCGCCCTCGGCGTCGGCCGCGGCGACCGGGTCGGCGTCCACCTCGGCCGCACCGCCGACCTGCCGGTCGCCCTGCTCGCCGTCTGGCGGGCCGGCGCCGCCTACGTCCCGCTCGACCCGGCCTACCCCGCCGAGCGGCTCGCCTTCATGGCCACCGACGCCGGGCTCGCCGCCCTGATCAGCGCCGGCGGCCTCCCGGCCGCCGAGGGCGTGCCGGTGCTGCGCCCGGACGCCGCCGCCGACGGGCCCGACCTGCCGGCCGGGGCGCACCCGCTCGACCCGGCCTACGTCATCCACACCTCCGGCTCCACCGGCCGCCCCAAGGGCGTCGAGGTGCCGCGCGGCGCCGTCGCCGCCCTGGTCGAGGCCCTGGAGGCCACCGGCGCCTACCGCGCCGAGCCCGGCGTGGTCGGCTGGAACGCCAGCGTCTCCTTCGACGCCTCCGTCCAGCAGTGGGCCCGGATCTGCCGCGGCGACACCGTCCTGGTCATCGGCGAGGAGCACCGCGCCGACCCGGCCCGGGTCGCCGCCCTGCTGGCCGAGCACGCCGTCACCGACCTCGACCTGACCCCCTCGCACTGGGAGCTGCTGCGCGAGCCGCTCGCCGGCGCCCGGGTGCCGCGGCTGTTCATGGGCGGCGAGCCCGTCCCCGAGCGCACCTGGCGGGAGCTGGCCGACGGCGGCATCGACGCGCTCAACCTGTACGGGCCCACCGAGTGCACCGTCGACGCCGTCACCGCGCCGATCAGCGGCCCCGGGCCGCACCTGGGCGAACCGCTGCCCGGGGTGCGCCTGCACCTGCTGGACGAGAAGCTCGCCGCCGTCCCCGACGGCGTCGCCGGCGAGCTGTACCTGGCCGGGCCCGGACTCGCCCACGGCTACGTCGGCCGGCCCGCACTGACCGCCGAGCGCTTCGTCGCCGACCCGTCCGGCGGGCCGGGAGCCCGGATGTACCGCACCGGCGACCAGGCCCGGCGCGGCGAGGGCGGCCGGCTGGAGTACGTCGGCCGGGTGGACCGCCAGGTCAAGCTGCGCGGCTACCGGATCGAGCTCGGCGAGGTCGAGCACGCCCTGGCCCGGCTGACGGGCGTCCAGGCCGCCGCCGTCACCGTCCACGAACCCGCCCCCGGCGACCGGCGCCTGGCCGGCTACGTCACCGGCGCCGTCACCGCCGCCGAGCTGACCGAGCGGCTGCGGGCCACCGTGCCCGCCCACCTGGTGCCCTCGGTGATCACCGTGCTGGACGCCCTGCCGCTCACCCCCAACGGCAAGGTCGACCTGGCGGCGCTGCCCGTCCCCGCCGCCCCCGCCGCCCCCGCGCAGGAGGCGGCGGCAGGCACCGGCGGACTGGCGGAGCAGGTCGCCGAGGTCTGGAGCACCGTGCTCGGCGTCACCGGCGTCCGGCCCACCGACGACTTCTTCTCGCTCGGCGGCCACTCGATCGCCGCGCTGCGGGTCGTCCACCTGCTGCGCCGCCGGCTCGGCATCGAACTCCAGCTGCGCCACCTGCTCGACTCCGCCGACCTGGCCGCCTTCACCGCCACCGTCGGGCAGGCCGCCGCGGCCGGCACCGCCGCCCCCCGGCCCGCCCTGACCGCCCGCGCCCGGGCGGCCGGCGCATGACCACCGCGCTGCGGGTGCGGCCCCGCGTCGAGGGGGACTGGCTGTTCGTCCCCGCGCCCCAACCCCACCGCCCCTACCGGCTGTTCTGCTTCCCGCACGCCGGGGGCGACGCCACCGCCTACACCCCGCTCGCCCGCGCCCTCGCCCCGGCCGCCGAGGTCTGGGCGCTGCGCCCGCCGGCCCGCGGCGGCCGGCTCGGCCACCCGATGCCTGCGAGCTTCGACCTGCTGGTCGACGCCGTCCTGGAGGCCCTCACCCCGCACCTGACCGGCCGGTTCGGCTTCTACGGGCAGAGTTTCGGCGCCCTGCTCGGCTACGAGGTCGCCCGGGCGCTGCCCGCCGAGCGGCGCCCCGAGCTGGTCGTCGCCGCCGCCGCCTCGCCGCCCGCCGCCTGGGCCGGGGCGGACCGCCCCCGGTACAGCGCCGACGAACTGCTGCGGCTGGCCGGGATGGGCGAACTCGTCGAGGGCGACGCCGACCTGAAGGAGAACGCGCTGCGCGGCATCCGCACCGACCTGGCCGTGATCGACACCTACCGGCCCCGGCCCCACCCGCCGATCGGCTCCGCCCTGCACACCGTCGTCGGCGTCGAGGACCCCCTCCTCGCCGTGGGCGGCCTCGAAGGCTGGGCCGCCCACACCCGCGGCGGCTCCGGCCACCACGTCGTCCCCGGCGGCCACCTGCTCGCCACCGTCGACGGGCCCGGCCCGTTCGACCTGCTCTCCTCCCTCATCGCGCGGCCCGGCGCCGCCCACCAGTCCACGACGGAGCACTGATGCCAACCACCACCGCGGTCGACCTCACCGATCCCGACCTGTGGGCCCGCCCCGACACCCCCGCGCTGGTCGCGGAGCTGCGCCGGGAGTCCGCCGTCCACCGCACCGACACCGTCGACGACGGGCAGGTCTGGTCGGTGCTCTCCTACCGGCACTCCGCCGAGGTGCTGCGCAACGCCGCCCTCTACAGCTCCGAACAGGGCTCGCTGCTCGGCGCCGGCGAGGGCAACGTCCCGGTCGGCTCCGGCCGGATGATGGCCCTCACCGACCCGCCCCGGCACCGCGAACTGCGCGCCCCCGCCAACCCGTTCTTCGCCCCCGGCCCGGTGCGCGGCGCCGCCCGCGGCATCACCGACCTCGCCGCCTCGATCGTCGAGAAGGCCGTCGAACTGGGCGAGGTCGACCTCGTCGACGCCGTCTCCGCCCTCCCGCTGTCCGTCATGTGCGACCTCCTGGACGTCCCCGAGCAGGACCGCGAGATGGTCGAACGGGTCTGCGACGTCGCGTTCCTCGGCAACACCCCCGAGGAACGCCGGGCCGGCCACCAGCAGCTCATCCCGTACCTGCTGCACCAGGTGATGCTGCGCCGGACGAACCCGAAGGACGACCTGATCAGCAAGATGGCGACCTACCGGGTCGGCGGCAAGCTGCTGCCGGTCGAGGACGTCGTGCTCAACCTGGACAACATCGTGGTCGGCGGCGTCCAGACGGTCCGTCACACCGCCGCCATGGGCCTGCACACCCTCACCCGGAACCCGGAACTGTGGCGGAAGCTGCAGCGCGGCGAGGTCGGCATGGACTCGGCCCTGGACGAACTCCTGCGCTGGACCTCGGTCGGGCTGCACACCCTGCGCACCGCGAGCCGGGACACCGAACTCGACGGCCACACCATCCGGCGCGGCGACCGGGTCGCCGTCTGGGTGTGGTCCGCCAACCGGGACCCGGAGGCCTTCGACCGGCCCGAGGAGATCCTGCTCGACCGCAGCCCCAACAAGCACCTCGCCCTCGGCCTCGGCGCCCACTACTGCATCGGCGCACCGCTGGCCAAGGCCGAACTCGGCGCCCTGTTCACGGCGATGCTGGAACGCGTCGCCGCCATCGAGCCGACCGGCCCGGTCACCCACAACCGCTCGATCATCAACTTCGGCCTGGACCGCTTCCCGGTCCGCCTCCTCCCGCGCTGACCGTCCGACGGCGGCAGCCACCCGCACCGAACTGCCGCGTACCTGCCTCGCCTCCTGCCGTTGCGGGCCCCGGGCCGCCCGTACCTTCGAATCAACCCAAGGAGGACACCATGAGCAACCCGTTCGAGGACGACAACGCCGGCTACCTGGTCCTGGCCAACGACGAGAACCAGCACTCCCTCTGGCCGGTCTGGATCGACGTGCCCGCCGGCTGGACCACCGTCCACGGCGAGGACACCCGCCAGGGCTGCCTCGACTACATCGAGGCCAACTGGACCGACATCAGGCCCGCCAGCCTGGTCGCCTCCCTCGCCCACCAGTGAGCGCCGCCATGCCGACCTGGGAACTGAACCCCGGCCGCCCGGCCCTCGCCCACGCCCCGCGCACCGCCGACCTCGGCGAGGCCTGCGACTGGCTGCGGGAGAACGAGACCGAGCTCACCGACGCCCTGCACCGCCACGGCACGATCTTCCTGCGCGGCCTGCCGGTCGCGAGCACCGAGGACGTCGCGGCCGTGCGCGACGTGCTCATCCCCGAGCGCACCCCCTACCGCGAGAAGGCCACCCCGCGCAGCGACTACGGCAACGGGGTCTTCTCCTCGACCGACCTGCCGCCGGCCCAGGCGATCCGGATGCACAACGAGAACAGCTACACCCTCACGTTCCCCGGCCGGCTGCTCTTCGCCTGCCTGATCGCCCCCGAGGAGGGCGGGGCCACCCCGACCGCCGACTGCCGCAAGGTGCTCGACCACCTGCCGGCACACCTGGTCGAGCGGGGACGGACCTCCGGCTGGACGCTCACCCGCGCCTACTCGGACTACGTCTCCCTCGGCTGGCGCACCGCCTTCGCCACCGAGGACCCCGCCGAGGTCGAGGCCTACTGCCGGGAGAACGGCATCACCTGCGAGTGGCGCCCGGACGGCAACCTGCGCACCAGCCAGCTGCGCCCCGCCACCATCCACCACCCGCGCACGGGTGAGGAGGTCTGGTTCAACCACCTCGCGTTCTGGAACGAGTGGTCGCTCGACCCGGACATCCACGAGGCGATGACCGAGGAGTTCGGCCCGGACGGCCTGCCGTTCAACACCGGATTCGGTGACGCCGAACCGCTCGGAAGCGCCGACGTCGGCGCCCTCAACGAGGCGTACCACGCCGCGACCGTTCGCGAGCGGTGGCAGGTCGGCGACGTGATGCTGGTCGACAACGTGCTCTGCGCACACGGCCGGGACCCGTACCGCGGCGACCGCAGGATCGCCGTCTCGATGGGACAGCCGGTCGACGTCCTGGACTGCCGGCCCAGCGTCCGCCCGGACCTGGCCGCCGTCTGACCGCCGATCGACCGTCCCCATCCCGAACACCCCGTGCCGTGCCGTGACGTGAGTAGAGGAAGCACCGTGATCCCGGTTTCGTACGCCCAACAGCGTCTCTGGCTGATCGACCAGATCGAGGGGCCGACCGCGCTGTACAACCTGCCGTTCGCCCTGCGCCTGCGCGGCGAGCTCGACACCGCCGCGCTGCGCGCCGCGACGGCGGACGTGGTCGCCCGGCACGAGGCCCTCCGCACGGTGTTCCCGGTGGTCGGGGGAGTCCCGGTGCAGCGGATCCTGCCCGCCGAGGAGGCGCTGCCGCGCTTCCTGGTGCTGGACCGCGCGCCGGCCGACTACCCCGCCCACCGGGACGCGGCCGCCGCCGAGACCTTCGACCTGAGCCGCGAACTGCCCATCCGGGTCACGGTGTTCACCCTCTCCCCGACCGAGCACGTGCTGCTCGTCGTGCTCCACCACATCGCCGGCGACGGCTGGTCGCTCGGCCCCCTGCTGCGCGACCTCGCCGAGGCCTACCGGGCCCGCCTCGCCGGCGACGCCCCGTCGTGGGAGCCGCTGCCGATCCAGTACGCCGACTACGCGCTCTGGCAGCGCGACCTGCTCGGCGACGAGCACGACCCCGAAAGCCTGCTCGCCCGTCAACTCGACTACTGGCGCACCGCGTTGGCGGGCCTGCCGGAGGAACTGGAGCTGCCGACCGACCGACCCCGACCGCCCGCCCCCACCGGCGCCGCCGACTCCGTCGACCTCGCCTGGGACGCCGGCCTGCACACCGCCCTGCTCACCCTCGCCCGCACCCACCGCACCACCCTGTTCACCGTCCTCCAGGCCGGCCTGGCCGCCCTGTTCACCCGGCTCGGCGCCGGCACCGACATCCCGCTCGGCACCGGCGTCGCCGGGCGCGCCGACGACGCCCTGGACGACCTGGTCGGCTTCTTCGTCAACTCCCTGGTGCTGAGGGCCGACACGTCCGGCGACCCGAGCTTCGCCGAGCTGCTCGGCCGGGTCCGGGAGGCCCAGCTCGACGCCTTCGCCCACCAGGACCTCCCCTTCGAGCGCCTCGTCGAGGAGCTCAACCCGCCCCGCGCGCTCGGCCGCCACCCGCTGTTCCAGACCCTGCTGGTGCTGCAGAACCACGGGCAGGACGCCGCACCCGACCTGCCCGGGCTGGAGAGCGCACCGGAACCGATCGGCCTGCGCGTCGCCAAGTTCGACCTCAACATCGGCATCGCCGAACAGCACGGCCCGGACGGCGCCCCCGCCGGGCTCACCGGCTCGATCGAGTACGCCGCCGACCTCTACGACCGCGCCACCGTCACCGCCCTCGCCGACCGGCTCGGCCGCCTGCTGGCCGGCGCCGCCGCCGACCCGCGGGCGCCCATCGCCACCCTGGACGTGCTCGCCCCCGAGGAGCGCACCCGCGTCCTCGTCGAGTGGAACGCCACCGACGCCCCCCGGTGGAGCGGCACCCTCGTCGAGTCCTTCGAGCGCCGGGCCGACCGCACCCCGCACGCCACCGCCCTCGTCCACGACGGCGGCAGCCTGACCTACGCCGAACTCGACACCCGCGCCAACCGCCTCGCCCACCACCTCACCGCCCTCGGCGTCGGCCCCGAGACCCCCGTCGCGATGCTGATGGAGCGCTCCGCCGACGTCGTCGTCGCCACCCTGGCCGTCCTCAAGGCCGGCGGCTGCTACGTCCCCATGCACCCCGGCCTGCCGCCCGAGCGGATGACCGGCGTGCTCGCCGACACCGGCGCCCCCGTGCTGCTCACCGACCGCGCCGACCCGGGCTTCCCGCACGGCGCCGCCGTGGTCCGCCCCGGCGACGAGGCCGGCGCCCCGGCCCACCGCCCCGGCGTGCCCGTCCACCCGGACCAGCTCGCCTACGCGATGTACACCTCCGGCTCCACCGGCCGCCCCAAGGGCGTCGCCGTGCGCCACCGCGACGTGCTCGACCTCGCCGCCGACCGGCGCTGGCAGGACGGCCGCCACCAGCGCGTCCTGCTGCACTCCCCGCACGCCTTCGACGCCGCCACCTACGAGATCTGGACGCCGCTGCTGGCCGGCAACACCGTCGTGGTCGCCCCGCCCGGCGCCCTCGACGCCACCGCCCTGCACGCCGTCACCACCCGCCACGACGTCACCGCCGTCTTCCTCACCAAGGCCCTGTTCGACCTCGTCGCCGAGCAGGCCCCGGAAACCTTCGCCGCCCTGCGCGTCGTCTGCACCGGCGGCGAGGCCGCCTCCGGGGTGCTGCTGCGCCGGGTCCTGGAGGCCTGCCCCGAGCTTCTGCTCGCCCACGTCTACGGCCCCACCGAGACCACCACCTTCGCCACCCACCACCCGCTCGCCCCCGCCGACCTCGACGGCCCCCGGGTGCCGATCGGCGGCCCGCTCGACAACATGCGCAGCTACGTCCTCGACGCCCGGCTGCGCCCCGTCCCGCCCGGCGTCCCCGGCGAGCTGTACCTCGCCGGCGCCGGCCTGGCCCGCGGCTACCTGGGCCGTCCCGGCCTGACCGCCGAACGCTTCGTCGCCTGCCCGTACGCGCCCGGCGAGAGGATGTACCGCACCGGGGACCTCGTGCGGCTGCGCGCCGACGGCGCCGTGGAGTTCCTCGGCCGGATCGACGGGCAGGTCAAACTGCGCGGCTTCCGGATCGAACTCGGCGAGATCGAGGCGGCGCTGTCCCGCCACCCCGCCGTCCGCCAGGTCATCGTGATCGCCCGCGAGGACCGCCCGGGCGACACCCGGCTGGTCGCCTACTGCACCGCCGAGGCCTCGCTCACCCCGGCCGAGCTGCGCGCCTTCGCCGGCACCGCGCTGCCCGGCTACATGGTCCCCGCCGTGGTCGTCCTGCTGGACGCGCTGCCGCTCAACGCCAACGGCAAGGTCGACCGCCGCGCCCTGCCCGCCCCCGACCTCGCCGCCGACGACACCGGGCGCGCCCCGCGCGACGAGCGCGAACGGGTGCTCTGCGAGCTGTACGGCGAACTCCTCGGCATCGACGACATCACCATCGACGACGACTTCTTCGCCCTCGGCGGCCACTCCCTGCTCGCCACCCGCCTGGTCGGCCGGGCCCGCACCGAGCTCGGCGTCGAACTCGCCATCGGCGACCTCTTCCAGGCCCCGACCGTCGCCGGGCTCGCCGACCGGCTCGCCGACCGCGCGACCGGCACCCCCGCCCCGGCCCGCCCGGCGCTGCGGCCCGCCGCCCGGCCCGAGCGGGTGCCGCTCTCCTTCGCCCAGCGCCGGCTCTGGTTCCTGGCCCGGGCCGACGGCCCCTCGGCCACCTACAACGTCACCCTCGCCCTGCGGCTGCGCGGCCCGCTCGACCCCGCCGCCCTGGAGGCCGCCCTCGGCGACGTCGTGCACCGGCACGAGGCCCTGCGCACCGTCTTCGGCGAGCACGACGGCACCCCGTACCAGCACGTCCTCGACGCCCCCACGACCGGCCTGCTCACCGTCACCGACCGCCCGAGCGACGAACTCGCCGGCCACACCTTCGACCTCGCCACCGACCTCCCGGTCCACGCCTACCTGCGGCCCGAGGGGGCCGAGGAGCACGTGCTGGTCCTGGTCGTCCACCACATCGCCGGGGACGGCGCCTCGCTGGGCCCGCTCTACCGCGACCTCACCGACGCCTACCGGGCCCGCCTCGCCGGCGACGCCCCGCCGTGGGAGCCGCTGCCCGTCCAGTACGCCGACTACGCGCTCTGGCAGCACGAACTGCTCGGCGACGAGGACGACCCCGAGAGCCCGCTCTCCCGCCAGCTCGCCCACTGGCGCGAGGCGCTGGCCGGCGCGCCCGAGGAACTCCCGCTGCCGCTGAACCGCCCCCGCCCGCCGGTCGCCACCCACCGCGGCGCGGTCGTCCCGCTGGAGTTCGACGCCGACCTGCACGCCCGGCTCACCGCGCTCGCCGCCGAGCACGGCGTGACCCTCTTCATGGTCCTGCGGGCCGCGTACGCCACCCTGCTGCACCGCTTCGGCGCGGGCACCGACCTGCCCATCGGCACCCCGCTGGCCGGCCGCCTCGACGAGGCCGTGCAGGAGCTGGTCGGCTTCTTCGCCAACACCCTGGTGCTGCGCACCGACCTGTCCGGCCGCCCGAGCTTCGCCGAGCTGCTGGCGAGGGTCCGGGAGAGCGACCTGGCCGCCCACGCCCACCAGGACGTGCCCTTCGAGCGCCTGGTGGAGGAGCTGAACCCGACCCGCTCGACCGCCTGCCACCCGCTGTTCCAGGTGATGCTGGCCTTCGCGGGCGCCGCCGAGGACGGCCCGGACCTGCCCGGCGTGACGGTGACGGAGGAGCCGGTCGACTTCGGGACGGCCACCTTCGACCTCACCCTGCGCCTGGTCGAGCGGCAGGGCGCCGAGGGCGCCGCCGGGCTGGCCGGCGTCCTGGAGTACGCCACCGACCTGTTCGACCGCGCGAGCGCCGAACAGCTGGCCGCCGCCCTGGAGTCGATCCTCCGCCAGGTCGCCGCCGACCCCCGGCGGTCCGTCGCCGAGCTGGACGTCCTGCCCGCCGGGCGGCGGGCCGCGGAGGCGGGCGACCACACCCCGCTGCCCGCGACGGTGCCCCTGGTGCCGGCCGTCTTCGAGGCGCGGGCCGCGGCCACGCCGGACGCGGTGGCCCTGGTCTGCGGCGAGCTCTCGCTGACCTTCGCCGAGCTGAACGCCCGCGCCAACCGGCTCGCCCACGCGCTGATCGCCCGGGGCATCGGCCCCGAGCGCGTGGTGGCGTTGGCGCTGCCGCGCTCGCCCGAGACGGTGGTGGCCGTCCTCGCGGTGCTCAAGGCCGGCGGCGCCCACCTGCCGCTGGACGCCGAGTACCCGGCCGAGCGGACGGCGCACATGCTGGCCGAGGCCCGCCCGGCGCTGGTGCTCACCGACGACCGCTGGCCGCTGCCCGAGGTGCTCGACGGGCACCCCTTGCTCGACCTCGCCGCGCAGCCGGCCGGCCCGCAGACCGACCCGGCGCCGCGGGCCGGTGCGGCGGACGCCGCCTACGTCATCTTCACCTCCGGCTCCACCGGCCGCCCCAAGGGCGTCGTGGTGCCGCACGGCGCCATCGCCGCGCTGCTGGCCGCCCACCGCGCGGGCGTGATGGCCGGGGTCGCCCGGCAGCGCGTCGCGCTCACCGCCTCGCTCTGCTTCGACGCCTCCTGGGACGGCCTGCTGTGGCTGGTCGCCGGCCACGAGCTGCACCTGATCGGCGGCGACGTGCGGCGCGACGCCCGGGCGCTGGTCCGCCACACGCGCGAGCAGGGCATCGGCGTCCTGGAGGTGACGCCCTCCTACGCCGAGCAGCTGATCGAGGAGGGCCTGCTGGAGGAGCCCGCGCCGGCCCTGGTGCTGCTCGGCGGCGAGGCCGTCGGGCAGGCGCTCTGGACGCGGCTGCGCGAGGCCCCGGGCACCGCCGCCCACAACCTCTACGGTCCGACCGAGTGCACCGTCGACGCCCTGACCCACCCGCTGGAGGCCACCGGGCGGCCCGTCCTCGGACGCACCGTCGCCGGTACCCGCTGCCACGTCCTCGACGAGTACCTCAACCCCGTCCCGGTGGGGGTGCCGGGGGAGCTGTACCTCGCGGGCGCCGGCCTGGCCCGCGGCTACCTGGCGCGGCCGGGCCTGACGGCGGAGCGCTTCGTCGCCTGCCCGTTCGAGCCGGGCGCGCGCATGTACCGCACCGGGGACCTGGTGCGCCGCACCCGCGACGGGGAGCTGGAGTACCTCGGCCGCACCGACCACCAGGTGAAGATCCGCGGCTTCCGGATCGAACCCGGCGAGATCGAGCGCGCCCTGACCGCCCACCCGCGGGTGCTCCAGGCCGCCGTCCTGCCCGACGGGGACGGGCTGCGCCTGGTCGCGTACGTGGTCGCCGACGGCCCGCTCGACCCGGCCGAGCTGCGTGCCACCGCCGCCCGGACGCTGCCCGGCTACATGCTGCCGGCCGCGATCGTGCCGCTGGACGCGCTGCCGCTGAACGCCAACGGCAAGCTGGACCGGTCCGCCCTCCCGGCACCGGACTTCGGGGCGCTGTCGGCCGGCCGGGCGGCGCGCACCCCGCAGGAGGAGATCCTCTGCGGGCTGTTCGCGGAGGTGCTCGGCCTGGAGGGCGTCGGCATCGACGACGACTTCTTCGACCTGGGCGGGCACTCGCTGCTGGCCACCAGGCTGCTCAGCCGGGTGCGGGCGGCGCTGGGTGCCGAGTTGGGGATCCGGGACGTCTTCGAGGCGCCGAGCGTGGCCGGGCTGGCCGCCCGCCTGGGCGCCGGCTCCGAGCGGGTGGCGCTCGGTACGGGCCGTGAGCGCCCCGACCGCGTCCCGCTGTCCTTCGCCCAGCAGCGCCTGTGGCTGATCGACCGGATGGAAGGCCCCAGCGCCCTCTACAACGCGCCGCTGGCGCTGCGCCTGACGGGGGAGCTGGACGCCGCCGCGCTGGAGCTCGCCCTCGGCGACGTGGTCGCCCGGCACGAGAGCCTGCGCACCCTGATCGAGGAGTTCGACGGCACCCCCTACCAGCGCGTCCTTCCGGCCGGGGAGGCCGAGGTCCCGCTCGACACCCGGGACTGCCCCGCCGACGAGGTGGCCGCCACGGTGGCCGGGCTCTGCCGCCACGCCTTCGACCTGCGCACCGAACTCCCCGTCCGCGCCGCCCTGCTGCGGGTCTCGGCCGAGGAGCACGTGCTGGTCCTGGCGCTGCACCACATCGCCAGCGACGGCTGGTCCCTCGGCCCGCTGGTCCGCGACCTCACCGGCGCCTACGCGGCCCGCGCCGAGGGCACCGCCCCCGGCCGGGCGCCGCTGCCCGTCCAGTACGCCGACTACGCGCTCTGGCAGCGCGAACTGCTCGGCGAGGAGAGCGACCCGGAGAGCCTGGCGGCCCGCCAGCTCGCCCACTGGCGCGAGACCCTGGCGGACCTCCCGGACGAGGCGACGCTGCCGCTGGACCGCCCGCGCCCGCCCGTCGCCTCCCACCGCGGTGACCGGGTGGCGCTCGCCCTGGACGCCGAGTGCCACCGCGAACTGGTCGCCCTCTCCCGGGCCCACCGGGTCACTCTGTTCATGACCGTGCAGGCGGCCCTCGCCGCGCTGCTCACCCGCCTCGGCGCGGGCACCGACGTCCCGATCGGCTCGGTGGTGGCCGGGCGCTCCGACGAGGCGCTGGACGAGCTGGTCGGCTTCTTCGTCAACACCCTGGTGCTGCGCACCGACACGTCCGGGAACCCGAGCTTCGCCGAACTGCTCGGCCGCGCCCGGGAGACCGCCCTCGGCGCCTACGCCCACCAGGACGTGCCCTTCGAGCGCCTGGTGGAGGAGCTCAGGCCGGCCCGCTCGCTGGCCCGTCACCCGCTGTTCCAGATCATGCTGGTGCTCCAGAGCAACGAGCGGGCCGAGCCGGCCACGGCGGGCCTGCGCGTCGAGCCGCTCGCGGCGGGCAACGGCTCCGCCAAGTTCGACCTCAGCCTGATCGCCGAGGAGTCCTTCGGCCCCGACGGCGAGCCCGCCGGGATCGACTGCGCCCTCGACTACGCCACCGACCTCTTCGACCGGGAGACCGTCGAGGCCGTCGCCGTGCGCCTCGCGCGGCTGCTGGCGGCGGTGGCCGCCCGGCCCGAGCTGCCGATCGGCCGCATCGAGCTGCTGTCGGCCGAGGAGCGCGCCGCGCTCCCGACCGCCGGCGCCGCCCTGCCGGCCGAACTCCCGCTGCTGCCCGCCGCCTTCGCGGCCCAGGCCGCCCGCACCCCGGAGGCCGTCGCACTGGTCTGCGGCGAGGTCCGGCTGACCTTCGCCGAACTGGACACCCGGGCCGAGCGGCTCGCCCACCGCCTGCGGGCCGCGGGCGCCGGGCGGGAGTCGGTGGTCGCCCTCGCCCTGCCGCGCTCGGCGGAGACGGTGGTCGCCATGCTCGCCGTGCACAAGGCAGGCGGCGCCTACCTGCCGCTGGACGCCGAGTACCCGGCCGAGCGCACCGCCCACATGCTCGCCGACGCCCGCCCGGCGCTCGTCCTCACCGACGACCGCTGGCCGCTGCCCGAGGTGCTGGCCGGCCTGCCCGTCCTGGACGTCGCCCCGCCGTCCGACGTCGCCCCGCCGTCGGAGGACGCCGAGGCCGGCGCGTCCGACCCGGGGTGGTGCGCCCTCGACCCGGGCGACGCCGCCTACGTCATCTACACCTCCGGCTCCACCGGCCGCCCCAAGGGCGTCGTGGTGCCGCACGGCGCCGTCGCCGCCCTGCTCGCCGCCCACCGCGCCGCCCTGATCCGGGGCACCGAGGCGGCCCACGGCCGGCAGCGGATCGCGCTCACCGCCTCGCTCTGCTTCGACGCCTCCCTGGAGCCCCTGCTCTGGATGTTCGCCGGGCACGAGCTGCACCTGATCGGCGACGAGCTGCGCCGCGACCCGGCCGCGCTGGTCCGCCACACGGCCGCCGCCGGGATCGACGCCCTGCACCTCACCCCGTCCTACACCGAGCAGCTGATCGAGGAGGGGCTGCTGGACGCACCCGCGCCGCGCCTCCTGCTGCTCGGCGGCGAGGCCGTCGGCCAGGCGCTGTGGCAGCGGCTGCGGGAGCACCCCGACACCGCCGGCCACAACTTCTACGGTCCGACCGAGGCCACCGTCTACGCGCTGACCCAGCCGTTCGACGCGGCGCGGCGCCCCGGTCTCGGCGGCCCCGTCGCCGGGGTGCGGGCGTACCTCCTGGACGAGTACCTCAACCCCGTCCCGGCGGGTGTGCCGGGGGAGCTGTACCTGGCCGGCGCCGGCCTGGCCCGCGGCTACCTGGCGCGGCCGGGCCTGACCGCGGAGCGGTTCGTCGCCTGCCCCTTCCAGCCGGGCACGCGCATGTACCGCACCGGGGACCTGGCCCGCCGCACCCGCGACGGCGGCGTCGAGTACCTGGGCCGCACCGACCACCAGGTGAAGATCCGCGGCTTCCGGATCGAACCCGGCGAGATCGAGCAGGTGCTGGCCCGCCACCCCGCCGTCCGCCAGGCCGTGGTCACCGTCCGGGAGAGCGACAGTGGCGACCGCCGCCTGGTCGGCTACTGCACGGTGGACCGGGAGGCGCCCGAACTCGCCGCCGAGCTGCGGCGGTTCGCCGCCGAGTCGCTGCCCGGCTACATGGTGCCGGCCGCCGTCGTCCTGCTCGACACCCTGCCCCTGACCGGCAGCGGCAAGGTGGACCACCGGGCGCTGCCCGCGCCGGACTTCGGTGCGCTGTCGGCCGGACGGGCGGCGCGCACCCCGCAGGAGGAGATCCTGTGCGGGCTGTTCGCGGAGGTGCTCGGCCTGGAGGGCGTCGGCATCGACGACGACTTCTTCGACCTGGGCGGGCACTCGCTGCTGGCCACCAGGCTGCTCAGCCGGGTCCGGGCGGCGCTGGGCGCGGAGTTGGGGATCCGGGACGTCTTCGAGGCACCGACGGTGGAGGGGCTGGCCGCCCGCCTGGGCACCGGCTCGCGGCGACCGGCGCTGAGCGCGGCGGGCGAACGCCCGGAGCGGGTGCCGCTGTCCTACGCCCAGCAGCGCCTGTGGCTGATCGACCGGATGGAAGGCCCCAGCGCCCTCTACAACCTGCCGCTCGTCCTGCGCGTGGCGGGGGAGCTGGACGCCGCCGCGCTGGAGCTCGCCCTCGGCGACGTGGTCGCCCGGCACGAGAGCCTGCGCACCCTGATCGAGGAGTTCGACGGCACCCCCTACCAGCGGATCCTGCCCGCCGGGCAGGCCCGCGTCCGGGTCGAGCTGCTGCCGCCCGGCACCGAGCCGGCGAGCTGCACGGCCCGCCCCTTCGACCTGGCCGCCGACCTGCCCGTCCGCGCCCACGTCATCCCGGCCGGGCCCGGGGAGCACCTGCTCGCCCTCGTCCTGCACCACATCGCCGGGGACGGCTGGTCGATGGGCCCGCTGCTGCGCGACCTCGCCACGGCCTACGCGGCCCGCACCGGCGGCGCGGCACCGCAGTGGGCGCCACTGCCCGTCCAGTACGCCGACTACGCGCTCTGGCAGCGCGAGCTGCTCGGCGAGGACGGCGACCCGGAGAGCCTGCTCGCCCGCCAACTCGCCCACTGGCGCGAGGCACTGGCCGGCCTGCCCGAGGAGCTGTCACTGCCCGTCGACCGGCCGCGCCGTGCGGCCGCCTCGCACCGCGGCGAGCGGGTCGTCGTCCCGTACGGTTCGGAACTCCACCGCGCTCTCGGCGAGTTGTCGCGCCGGCACCGGGTGACGATGTTCATGACCGTGCAGGCGGCCCTCGCCGCGCTGCTCACCCGCCTCGGCGCGGGCACCGACGTCCCGATCGGCTCGGTGGTGGCCGGGCGCGGCGACGAGGCGCTGGACGAGCTGGTCGGCTTCTTCGTCAACACCCTGGTACTGCGCACCGACACGTCCGGCGACCCCGACTTCACCGAACTGCTGGCCCGCGTCCGGGAGACCCAACTCGACGCCCACGCCCACCAGGACGTGCCCTTCGAACGCCTGGTGGAGGAGCTGAACCCGGCCCGCTCGCTGGCCCGCCACCCGCTCTTCCAGGTGATGCTGCTGCTGGAGGGCCGGGGCGACTCGGCGCCGCTCGCCGCGGCCGGCCTGGACGCCTCGGCGGTGTCCTCCACCGGGACGGTCGCCAAGTTCGACCTGAGCGTGGGCCTCGGCGAGTCCTTCGACGCGGACGGCGCGCCCGCCGGCCTGGAGTGCGCGATCGACTTCGCCACCGACCTCTTCGACCGGGAGACGGTCGAGGCGATCGCCGTGCGCCTCGGCCGGCTGCTGGCGGCGGTGGCCGCCCGGCCCGAGCTGCCGATCGGCCGGATCGAGCTGCTGTCGGCCGAGGAGCGCGCCGCGCTCCCGACCGCCGGCGCCGCCCTGCCGGCCGAACTCCCGCTGGTCCCGGCCGCCTTCGCGGCCCAGGCCGCCCGCACCCCGGAGGCCGTCGCGCTGGTCTGCGGCGAGGTCCGGCTGACCTTCGCCGAACTGAACGCCCGCGCCAACCGGCTCGCCCACCACCTGATCGGGCGGGGCATCGGCCCCGAGTCCGTGGTCGCCCTCGCCCTGCCGCGCTCGGCCGGGAGCGTGATCGCGACGCTGGCCGTACTCAAGGCCGGCGCGGCCTACCTGCCGCTGGACGCCGACCACCCGGCCGACCGCACCGCCCGCACCCTCGCCGACGCGGCCCCCGCCCTCGTCCTCACCGACGACGGCTGGCCCCGGCCCGAGGCGCTGGCCGGCACCCCCGTGCTGGCCCTCGCCGAGGCCACCGGGCCGGACACCGACCCGGCCCCGCGCGCCTCGGCCGGCCACGCCGCCTACCTGATCTACACCTCCGGCTCCACCGGCCGCCCCAAGGGCGTCGTCGTCCAGCACGGCAGCCTCGCCGCCCTGCTGGCCGTCCACCGGGCCGGGCCGATCGCCGCCGCCGAGGCCGCGCACGGCCGACTGCGGGTCGCGCTCACCGCCTCGCTCTGCTTCGACGGGTCGCTGGAGAGCCTGCTCTGGATGTTCGCCGGGCACGAACTGCACCTGATCGGCGACGAGCTGCGCCGCGACCCGGCCGCGCTGGTGCGGTACGTGCGCGCGGCGGGCATCGGCGCCATGGACGTCACCCCGTCCTACGCCGAGCAGCTCCTCGCCGAGGGCCTGCTGGAGGGCGCCGCCCCGGCCGTCCTGGTGCTGGGCGGCGAGGCCGTCGGCCAGCAGCTCTGGACGAGCCTGAGCGCGGCGCCGGGCACCACCGCCTACAACCTGTACGGCCCGACCGAGGCCACCGTCTACGCCCTCGGCCGGCCGCTCGGCGGGGCGGAGCGCCCCGGTCTCGGCGGCCCGGTCGCCGGGGTGCGGGCGTACCTCCTGGACGAGTACCTCAACCCCGTCCCGCCGGGCGTGCCCGGGGAGCTGTACCTGGCCGGCCCGGGCCTGGCCCGCGGCTACCTGGGCCGCCCCGGCCTGACGGCGGAACGCTTCGTCGCCGACCCGTTCGCGGCCGGGGCGAGGATGTACCGCACCGGGGACCTGGCCCGCCGCACCCGTGACGGGGAGCTGGAGTACCTCGGCCGCACCGACCACCAGGTGAAGATCCGCGGCTTCCGGATCGAACTCGGCGAGATCGAACACGTGCTGACGCTCCACCCGCGGGTCGGCGCCGCCGCCGTGCTGCCCGCCGCGGACGGGCTGCGCCTGGTCGCCTACGTGGTGGCCGACGGCCCGCTCGACCCCGCCGAACTGCGCGCCTTCGCCGCCGGCCACCTGCCCGGCTACATGCTGCCCGCCGCCGTCGTCCCGCTGGCCGCGCTGCCGCTCACCGGCAGCGGCAAGCTCGACCGGACGGCGCTGCCCGCACCGGACTTCGGGCAGCTCGCCGGCGGCCGCGCCGCCCGGACGCCGCAGGAGTCGATCCTGTGCGGGCTGTTCGCGGAGGCGCTCGGCCTGGAAACCGTCGGCATCGACGACGACTTCTTCGACCTCGGCGGCCACTCCCTGCTCGCCATGAAGCTGCTCGCCAAGGTCCGCGGCGCCCTCGGCACGGACCCCGGCATGCGGGCGCTGTTCGAGACACCCACCGTGGCCGGGCTCGCCCGACGGCTCGACCACGGCCCGGCGGCCGACGCACTGGACGTCCTGCTGCCGCTGCGCACCGGCGGCGACCGGCCCCCGCTGTTCTGCGTCCACCCGGCGGCCGGCATCAGCTGGGTCTACTCCGGGCTGCTGCGCCACCTCGGCCCCGAGCAGCCGGTGTACGGCCTCCAGGCCCGGGGCCTGCGCGGCGACGCACCGGCGAGCGTCGCCGAGATCGCCGAGGACTACGTGCGGCAGATCCGCGCGGTGCGGCCCGACGGCCCGTACCACCTGCTGGGCTGGTCCTTCGGCGCGGTGGTCGCGCAGGAGATGGCCGTGCGGCTGCGGGCCGAGGACGCCGAGGTCGGCCTGCTGGCCCTGCTCGACGGCGCCCCGGCGGTCCGCACCGCCGACGCCCCGCCCGTCGAAACCGCCGACACCCTCGCGGAGTTGCTGCACTCGCTCGGCCACGACCCGGCGGACGGCCGGGGCCTCGCCGATCTGCGGGCGGTGCTCGGGGAGGCCGTGGCCGTGCTGCCGGAGGTCTTCGACCGGCACCGCAAGCTGATGGCCGAGCACGTGCCGGCCCACTACCGGGGGGACGCCGTCTTCTTCGGGGCGACCACCGGCAAGCCCGCCGACTGGCCGTACGAGCAGAGCTGGCGGCCGTACCTGGACGGCCGGATCGAGAGCCACCGCCTGGCCTGCGCCCACGGCGAGCTGACCCGGCCGCAACCCCTCGCACGGATCGCCGCCGTGCTGACCGAGAAGCTGCACACCGAGAAGCCGCACACCCAGAAGCCGGGAGCGTGACCCGCGATGACCACCACCGTCCCGATCGAATCACCGGCGCCGCCGGAGCGGCCGCGCGGCCGGTGGGGCCTGTGGGCCCAGGGGGACTTCCGCCGGCTCTGGATCGGTGAGACCACCAGCACCCTCGGCACGGCCGTCGGAAGCGTGGCGCTGTCCCTGGTGGCCGTGGTCACCCTGGGCGCCGGCCCCTTCGCGGTGGGCGTGATCAACGCCGCCGCCTGGCTGCCCTGGCTGTTCCTCGGCCTGCCGGCCGGAGCCTGGGTGGACCGCTGGCCCCGGCTGCGGGTGATGCTGGTCTGCGACCTGCTGCTGCTCGTCCTCTTCGCCAGTGTCCCGGTGTCCGCGTGGCTGGGGGCGCTCTCCCTCGCCCAGCTGGTGGTGGTGGCCCTGCTGACCGGGGCGGTGAAGGTGTTCTTCTCCACCGCCTACGGGGCGGTGCTGCCCACCCTGGTGGCGAAGGCCGACCTGCTGGAGGCCAACGTCAAGCTGCGCTCCGGGGCCTCGGCGGCGGAGATCGCCGGCCCCGGCGCGGCCGGTCTGCTCGCGCAGGCCTTCGGCGCCGCCAGCGGGATGCTCGCCGACTCGCTCACCTACCTGGTGTCGGCGTTCTGCCTGCGGCGGATCAGGACGGAGGAGCGCCCCCCGCCGGTGTCCGAACGGCGCGGCATCCCGCGCGAGATCGGCGAGGGCGTCCGGTTCCTGCTGCGCGATCCCTACCTGCGCACGTTCGCCTGCTTCGCGGCGGTCGGCAACCTGGGACTGAACGGCATCCAGGCGGTGCAGACGGTCTTCCTGGTGCGCAGCGTGGGGATCGAACCGGGCGCGGTGGGCGCGGTGTTCGCGCTGGTGAGCGTTGGCGGGCTGGCCGGTGCGATGCTGGCCGGGCGGATCGCCCGCAGGCTGGGCACCGCGCGCGGGCTGCTGGTCTGCGAGCTGGTGGTCGCGCCCTTCATCCTGCTGCTGCCGCTGGCGGGCGAGCGGCTGCCGCTCGTGGTCAGCGCGCTCGCCTGGGCCGTCGCGGTCTGCGGCGTGGTGGCGGGCAACGTCCTGGCCGGCAGCTTCTCCCAGGCCTACTGCCCGCCCGAGATGATCGGCCGGATCAGGGCCAGCTCCGCGACCCTCAACTACAGCGCGATCCCGGTGGGAGCCCTGCTCGGCGGCTGGCTCGGCGAGGTGATCGGCGCCCGCGGCACCATCTGGCTGATGGCGGGCGTGCTGCTCTCGGCCGGCGGGGTGCTGCTGGCCAGCCCGCTGCGCGGCCTGCGCGACTTCCCGACCCGGCCGTCGGACCCCGCCGCCTGACCGCGCCGCCCCGCCCCATCCCGCGCCACCTCCCGACCCGCCCTCACCCGGAGGCCCCGATGACCCGCACCGCCCGCCCGCGCCACTACCTGATGTGCCGTCCGACCCACTTCGAGGTCAGCTACGCGATCAACCCGTGGATGGACCCCGCCAAGCCGGTGGACACCGACCTCGCCGTCGCCCAGTGGGAGCGGCTGTACGCCCTCTACGGCGAGCTCGGCCACCGGGTCGACCTGATCGACCCGCTGCCCGGCCTGCCCGACATGGTCTACGCGGCCAACGGCGCCACCGTGGTGGACGGCAAGGTGCTCGGCGCGCGCTTCCGCAACGCCGAGCGGGCCGCCGAGGGCCCGGCCTACCTGGAGTGGTTCCGCGCCCGGGGCTTCGAGACGCGCGATCCGGAGCACGTCAACGAGGGCGAGGGGGACCTGCTGCTGACCGCGGGGTCCGTGCTGGCCGGGCGGGGCTTTCGCAGCGTGGCCGACGGGCACGCGGAGGCCCAGGAGTTCTTCGGCCGGCCGGTGATCGGGCTGGAGCTGGTCGACCCGCGCTACTACCACCTGGACACCGCGCTCGCCGTGCTCGACGGCGACGAGATCATGTACAACCCGGAGGCCTTCTCGGCCGGCAGCCGTGCCGTCCTGCGGCGGCTGTTCCCGGACGCGCTGCTGGTGGGCGGCGAGGACGCGGCGGTGTTCGGCCTCAACGCGGTGAGCGACGGCCTGCACGTGGTGCTGCCGGAGGCGGCCGTCGGCCTGGCCGCGCGGCTGCGCGAGCGCGGCTTCTGGCCGATCGGGATGGACCTCAGCGAGCTGCTCAAGGGCGGCGGCAGCGTGAAGTGCTGCACCCTGGAGATCCGCTCGGAGATTCGTTCGGAGATTCGTTCGGAGGTCTGAGATGCGGCTCAGCCGGGCACCGGTGATCAGTGGTGACCACCGGTGCTCGGCTGTAGATCGGCCGTTGACCGCCCCCGGCCAGACTGGTGCCACACCACGACGGAACCCCTTCCCCCCGGGGAAGCGACCCAAGGGAGCACCAGAGATGACGCAGCGTCCGGCCACCGCCCGTACCCGCCTGCGGCTGTTCACGGTCGGCCTCGGGGTGGTCGTCGCCCTGGGGGCGGGCCTCTCCGCCACGGTCGCCGTGGCGGAGTCGGCCGGCACCGGGACGGCGACGGTGGTGAGCGGCGACGCGACTCCGACGGCCGTCCCGACCCCGACCCCGACCCCGACCAGCACCGGGCACGGCAGCACCGGCGACTGGAACAGCACCGGTTCCTGAGCGTGCCGAAGCCGGGCGCAGGATCGTTTCTTCAGCAGCCAGACGAGAGCCGGTCGGCGGCCCGCCGCCCCTTCGGGACCGAGGGAGCCGACGGGACCGAGGGAGCCGATGCGGCCGACGGAGCCGATGCCGCCGATGCGGCCGACGTGGCAGAGCCCTCCCGCGCGGACAGCAGCCCCGCCACCTCCGCCGCCTCCGGCAGCCCCAGCCGGACGAAGATCCGGTGCGCCTCCCGCAGCCGGCCGCCCGCCTCGGCCTCGCGCCCGAGGTCGGCCAGGGTCCGGCCCAGCACCACCAGCGCGTGGCCCTGGTCCCGCTCGGCACCCAGCTCCTCGCACAGCTCCAGCGACTGCCCGGCGTGCTCCAGCGCCTCGTCCGTCCGGCCCAGCGACCGCAGACTGTCCGCCATCCGGTAGCGGGCGTGCGCCGCCCGGGCCCGCAGGCCGGCCGCCGAGGCCACCGCCAGGCACTCGCCGAACCAGGTGACCGCCTCCTCGTGCCGCCCCAGCCCGTGCAGCGCCAGCCCCAGCACGTACAGCGTGTACGCCCGGCCCGGATCGTCGTGCCGGGTCCGCAGTTCGGCCAGCACCTCGTGGCAGATCGGCACCGCCTCGGCGGCCCGCCCGCTGCGCACCCGGGCCAGCGCCGCGTTCACCGTCGTCACCAGCGCCCCGGAGCGGTGGCCGAGTTCGCGGGCCAGCAGCAGTGCCTCGTCGTAGTGCCCGACGGCCTCGTCGTAACGGCTGAGGAACTGGCAGACCAGGCCGAGGTCGTTCAGCGCCTGGCGCAGGATCACCGTGTCGCCCGCCGAGCGGGAGGCGGCCACCGCCAGCCGGGAGGCCGACTCCGCCTCCTCCAGCCGGGTGGCGGCCAGGGCGACGTTGCCGCGGAGGAAGTGCGCCCGGCCAGCTGCCCGGTGGTCGGCGCGGTGGACCGCGGCGGCGGCCAGGGCCTGCGCGGTGGTGGCCAGCTGACGGCTGGGCGGGGCGAGGACGAACGGCGTGAGCGCGATCAGCAGATCGATCGCGGCGCGCAGCGGTTCGGGCCCCGGGCCCTGCATCGGCCCCTGCCCCGGCCCGTGTGCCGCCGCCGGGCCGTCGGCAGGGGCGGACGGGGCGGCCGCAGCGTCGTCCGCGAGGGTCCAGCCCGCCACCTGGGCGGCCAGCGCGATCGCCCCGGAACCCTCCGCCTCGGCCCAGGCCCGCGCCCCGTCCGGGCCGTCCAGCGGAACGCCCGCGCTGCGGGCGGGCCCCAGCGCGCCGGCCGCCGGATCCCCGGGAACGGCGTGCTGGAAGGCCGTGCACGCGGTGGCCAGCAGGTGGTCGAGCATCCGGTCACGGGCCGCGACCGCCGCGCCGGGATCGTCCGGACGGCGCCGGGCGAACGCGCGCAGCAGGTCGTGGAAGCGGTAGCGGCCGGGGAAGGGCGATTCCATCATCGCCACGTCCACCAGGGCCTCCAGCAGGTCCTCGGCGTCGTACTCGTCGAGGTCCAGCAGGGCGGCCGCGGCCTGCAGCCCGAGGTCCGGGCCGTCCACCGAGGCGGCCAGCCGGAACGCCCGGGCCTGGGCGGGCGTCAACTGGCGGTAACTCAGTTCGAAGGCGGCCGCCACCTCCAGGTCGCCGATGCGCAGCTCGTCGATCCGCCGGCGCTCGACCGCCAGCCGGCGGCCCAGCGTCTGCACCGTCCAGCTCGGCCGGGCGGCCAGCCTGGCCGCCACGATCCGCACCGCGAGCGGGAGGTGGCCGCAGACGAGCAGCAGCTCCCGGGCGGCCTCGGCCTCGGCGGCCAGCCGCTCGGCGCCGATGGTACGGCCCAGCAGTTCGAGCGCCTCCTCGGGTTCGAAGACGCCAAGGTCGGCCTGGACGGTCGCGGGCAGTCCGGACAGCCGGGTGCGGCTGGTGGTGAGCACGGCGCAGCCGACCGCGCCCGGCAGCAGCGGTCTGATCTGCGCGGTGTCGTGGACGTTGTCGAGCACCAGCAGCAGCCGCCGGCCGTCCACCACCGAGCGGAACAGCGCCGAACGGGCGTCCAGTCCGTCCGGCACCGCGTCGGCCGGCACGCCGAGCGCCACCAGGAAGCCGCTGAGCACCGCCTCCGGGTCGGCCGGGGTGGCGTCGGCGCCCCGCAGGTCGACGTAGAGCTGCCCGTCCGGGTAGGCCTCGCGCACCCGGTGGGCGACGTGCAGGGCCAGCGCGGTCTTGCCGACCCCGCCCATGCCGACCACGGTCGCGATCGCCAGCGCCTGCTGGCCGGGCGCGCCGAGGGCCCCGCGCAGCCGCTCCACCAGCACCGTGCGGCCGGTGAAGTCGGCCGCGTCGGGCGGAAGCTGGGCCGGTCTGGGGGCCGGCACGCCGTTCCCGGCCGGGGCGGCGGCGGGTGCGTCCGGTACCGCGGGTCCGCCGGCCGGCTCCGGCGATCCGGTCCCGGGAACGGTCCGCTCCGCCGGGCCGGGCACGGGCGCGGCCGGCCCGGGTACGGCGGACACCGGCCGGAGGACCGGCGCCGGGGCGGCCAGCGTCGGGTCGCCCTCCAGGATCCGCTGGTGCAGCAGGTCCAGCTCCGCTCCGGGCGCCACGCCCAGTTCGGCCAGGAACAGCTGACGCGCGCCGCGGAACACCGCCAGCGCGTCCGCCTGCCGCCCGGCCTGGTACAGCGCGCGCATCAGCAGCCCGTACGCCCGCTCGTGCAGCGGGTGTTCGGTGGTCAGCGAGGTCAGCTCCGGGATGCACCGGGAGTAGCGGCCGAGCGCCAGGTCCAGGGCGATCCGCTCCTCCAGCAGGGTCAGCCGCAGCTCCTGGAGCCGCTGGCGCTGGCGCTGCGCGAACGGGCCGGGGATGCCGGCCAGCGGCTCGCCCTGCCACAACTCCAGTGCCTGGTTCAGCAGATCACGCGCCTGCTGCGGCTCCCCGGCGGCCGCCGTGCGCTCGGCCTGCGCCGCCAGCTCCTCCGCCTGCGCCGCGTCCACCGCGTGCTTGGGCAGCACCAGCCGGTAGCCGTCCCCGGCCGAGGTCAGTACGGTCGGCGCGTCCGGTTCCTCGCCGTGCAGCACCTTGCGCCACCGCCAGGCGTACGTGCGCACCGTCGTCATCGCGGTGCCCGGCGGCTCCTCGCCCCACAGGGCGTCGATCAGGTCGGTGGCGCTCGCGCCGTGGCCGGGCCGCAGCAGCAGCACCGCCAGCATCGCCTGCTGCTGGGGGCTGCCCACCTTCAGCGCGGTCGCGCCGCGCTGCGCTCTCATCAGTCCCAGCACCGAGAACCGGAAATCATCCATCCCTGCACCTGCCCGCCTCATGTGCTCGCCCCCGTCCGCGCACGTGCCGCCCCCCGATTCGATGAGCCCCTATCAACCCACGGCACCCCGCGGGATGTCGAGGGATCATCGACCCGGTGGTGATCCGGCGTTGATCGGCCGTGACCACAATCGACGGTGTGGCGCCCGCAGTCGGCCCGGCCCCGACCGCCGGACCCGCCACGTCCCCGGTCGCCCGGCCGCCGTCCGGCCGACCACCACGGCTCTCGGAGGCGGACCCCCATGAACACCGACCTGCTCCACCGGCTGCTCGACGTCGACCCGGCCGCCGGACCGGTCGACCTGCTCCACCGCGCCCGGGGCGAGCGCCACCTCCCGTACCTGGTGCTCGCCGCGCTCGCCCGGGACGGCGTCCGGATGGGCCGGCACGCCCGCGCCGAGCTGCAGCGCGCCCGCGACCGGGCCGAGTGCTACGCGGGCGTCGCGCGCGACCTCGCCGACGCCACCGGGGTCCGTCCGATCCGCGACCTGCCACTGGCCGGCTACTACCCGCCCGACCTGCCCCGGCCGCTGGCCGAGCTCGGCCTCGTCAGCCCCACGGAGGCCACGCTCTGGCAGACCGTCAACCGGCTGGTCACCGATCACCCGGTGGAGTCCGTGGAGGTCACCCTGTTCGGCGAGCGGCCCCGGCACACCGCCGTCACCCTGCGCTGGCCGGGCGAGGACCCGCTGCTGGACCCGTGGTACCAGGTACGGGTCGCCACCGCCGCGCTCACCGGCGACCTCGCCTCCGTCCCGGTCCGCCCCTACCTGGCCGCCGACGACCACGTGGAATGCCTGATCGCCCTCGCCGAGGAGGGGCTCGGGCGCGCCTTCCTCGCGGGCGACGTGATCGACGTGGCCCAGCTCGCCGGGCAGCCCTTCGACCCCGTCGAGACCGCCGCGGTGGTCGCCGCCTACCGGCTCGCCCCGGAGGCCGCGGCCCTCCTCGACCTCGCCGCCGAACACGTGCCGCTCGGCTCCCTGCGGGACGTGCGCACCGTCCTGGAGACCGAGGTCGCCCCCGAACGGCGCCGCCGCCGCGGCCGCCACCGCCCGCTCCGGCCGCGCCACGGCACCCTGCTGCGCCGCACCGTCATCCGGCACCGGTGGGACGAGGCCCTGCTGCTCCCGGCCGGCGACGCGACCCTGCTGCTCACCCCGGTCGCCGACTACCTGCTCGGCCCCGAGGGCACCCGGCCGACGGCCTCCGAACGCGCCGCCGCCCTCGCCGCCCTGAGCGACTGGGACACCACCGCCCCCGGCGGCCCGGACCGGGCCCCGTGCACCGGCCTGCCGGAGCCGCGCCACCGCTGAGCGGGCCCGCGGGCGGCGGCCGGGGGTGGGGGTCGGAGGTGGGGATCGGAAGTGGGGGGCTTGCCGAGCGGCCCGGGAAGTCTTGTATCGTTCCTGGCGAATCATCCAGAGGGGTGGAGGGACCGGCCCTACGAAGCCCCGGCAACTCCCCGTTCGACCCGGCGTCCGAAGTACGCGCCGTGCCGTCCGGGGGCAGTGCCAACTCCGGCCTGTCGCCACTGTGGCGCGGGAAAGATGAGGAGACACGGTGCTCTCTGTGCTGTCCTTCGCCCGGGCGCTTCCCGCCCCGGCGCTTTCGCGTACCCGTCTCGTGCCCGGCGCAGGCAATCGGCCGTTTCCCCCGGCCCGTCCTCGCTGACCACACCCCCCGGCTCCCCGCCAGGAGCCGCCGTGAGCAGCGACCGTCCGCTGCTCCGGGCCCCGAGACTGGAGTACCCCCACATGGAGAACACGAGCGGCGTCGGCGTGCTCGACAAGGTCACCTCGATCCTCGGCACCCTGGAGGCCGGCCCCGCCACGCTGGGCGGCCTGGTCGCCGCCACCGGCATGGCGCGGCCCACCGCCCACCGGCTGGCCGTCGCACTCGAACGCCACCGTCTGGTCAGCCGGGACAACCAGGGCCGGTTCATGCTCGGCCCGCGGCTCGGCGAGCTCGCGACGGCGGCCGGGGAGGACCGGCTGCTGGCCGCGGCCGGCTCGGTCCTCGCCCAGCTGCGCGACATCACCGGCGAGAGCGCCCAGCTCTACCGCCGGCAGGGCGAGGTGCGGATCTGCGTGGCCGCCGCCGAGCGCCTCACCGGCCTGCGCGACACCGTTCCGGTGGGCGTCACCCTTCCCATGAAGGTCGGCGCCGCCGCCCAGATCCTGCTCGCCTGGGAGGAGCCCGAACGGCTCCACCGCGGACTGCAGGGCGCCCGCTTCACCGCCACCGCGCTGAGCGGCGTACGGCGCCGGGGCTGGGCCCAGTCGGTCGGCGAGCGCGAACTCGGGGTGGCCTCCGTCTCCGCGCCGGTCCGCGGCCAGTCCAACCGGGTGGTCGCCGCCGTCACGGTGTCCGGGCCGATCGAACGCCTCACCCGGCACCCCGGCGCCCAGCTCTCCCAGGCCGTCGTCGAGGCCGCCCATCGGCTCACCGAGGCGCTGCGCCACCCCTGAGCCGGGGCCCCGCCCGCATCCGGCCCCCGGCTGCATCGGGGCCCCGACACGGGCGGGCCCGCCTGCCCCGGGCTCAGGCCCGGGGCAGCAGCACGGTGCGGGAGGGACGGGGGATCCGGCTGATCACCGAGCCGATCAGGGTGCCGATCGACACTCCGAAGACCGCCGACACGGCCGTCAGCACCGACTGCGCGCCGTTCCCGACCTCGATCTGCGCGGTGTGCAGCAGGCCGAAGGAGCCCGGTACCACGATCCAGAACGCCGGGAGGTAGAGCACCTGCCAGAGCGGACCGCCCGGCAGCCAGTGCACCAGGGTGGCCGCGGCCGCGGCGGTGACCGCGCCGGCCAGGCCGCCGACCGCCGCGCCGTGCGCCGACCCCACCACCACCTGGACCGTGACGCTGACCGCGATCACCACGACGATCCACGGGACGGCCGAGGGCGGGGTGTTCACGCTGACCACCACGCCGGCCACCGCGAGCGCCAGCCCCAGCGCGATCACCCACCAGCTCGGCCTGGCCACCTGCACGTCCGCCAGCGCGGCGGCCGGCACGCCGGCCGCCGTCGCGGCCGCGGCCACCCCGGCGAGGAACAGCGCCAGCTGCACCGCACCGGACACCAGCCGGGCCGTACCCGCGCTGGCCGCACCCGCGGCGATCTCCGACAGCCCGGTGACGAGCAGTCCGCCGGGAAGCAGGATCGCCAGCGTGGCCACGATGGTCCGCAGCGGGCCCTCCAGCAGCCCGGCCCGGGCGAGCGAGAGAACCAGCAGCGCGACCAGGAACCCGGCGGTGACGGGCAACAGCGGCCGCAGGTACGGCAGCCGCCGGGCGAGCACGGTCAGCCCCACGACGATCAGTGAGCCGAGCCCGGCCGCCAGCACGTTCGCCGCCACCGGCTGGAGGAAGAGGCAGACCCCCACCCCGACCGGCAGCGCCCCGAGGTCCGACACCCACGCGGGCCGGCGGGCCGGCGCCCGCCGGATCCCGTCCAGCTCGGCGAGCGCCCGCCGCCCGTCGAGCTCGCCCGCCCGCAGCCGGTGCACCAGGTGGAGGACGTCGGCCGTCTGCTCGAACCGCAGCGCGGTGCCGACCGGCTGGAACCGGGTGGCGTCGTCCGGCCCCAGCGCGACGAAGAGCCCGTTGGTCAGGGCGGCGACCCGTACCTCCGGCGCCCCCAACGCCCGCCCCAGCCAGTGGAGTTCCTCTTCGACGTCATGGACGGGCAGGCCGCCGCCCAGCAGGGCTTCGCCCAGTTCGAGCAGCAGACGGCGGAGCGGGTCGGGCGGGGCGTCGGTGCCCCGGACCGGGGGAGACTTGCTTGGCATGGCAGGTATCGTCCCATCCCGCCCGAATCGGTCCGACTCTGCCCCGGTCTGATCGGTTCTGCTCGCGGGCGAGCGGGTGTCCCGCCTCGCATCCGACCCCGGGCAGCAGCATCGCTTTAAACCTGTGTGGGCAGGTGTTCGCGGGGCCGCCGAAGCTCGTGCCGGCGGTGCGGATCCCGGACGGATCCGCACCGCCGGGCGCTGTCACGGGCGGACGGTGAGCACCAGCTTCCCGGTGACCCGGCCCGTCTCGCCCTCGGCGTGGGCCTCGGCGGCCTCGGCGAGCGGGTAGGCGCCGGAGACGTGGACGCGCAGCTGCCCGGACTCGGCGAGGGCGGCGATCGCGGCCATCCCGGCCCGGTCGTGCTCGACCAGCAGGGTCTTCGCCGTCACGCCCAACTCGGCGGCACGCTCGGCCAGTCCGTCGAGGTCGTGGGGCAGGATCGACACCAGGACGCCGCCGGGCCGGAGCGTCTCCAGGGAGCGCAGCCGGTCCTCCCCGCCGAGCGGGTCGAGGACCACGTCGACGTCCCGGGCCTCCTGCGCGAAGTCGGCGGTGCGGTAGTCGATCACCTCGTCCGCGCCCAGGTCCCGGACGAAGTCGTGCTTGGCGGCGGACGCGGTGCCGATGACGTACGCGCCGCGCGCCTTGGCGATCTGCACGGCGACGTGCCCCACGCCGCCGGCCGCCGCGTGCACCAGGACCCGCTGCCCCGGCCGGACCTGCGCCGTGTCGACGAGGGCCTGCCAGGCGGTGAGCGCCACCAGCGGGAGCGCGCCCGCCTCGACGTGGGTCAGTGCGGCGGGCTTGGGCACGAAGGCCCGGGCGGGGCCGGTGACGTACTCGGCGTGCGAGCCGGCGCCGTACGGGTAGGGCAGCATGCCGAAGACCTCGTCGCCCGGGGCGAAGAGCGAGACGCCGAGGCCGACCGCCGCGACGGTCCCGGAGACGTCCCAGCCGAGGGTGAACGGGGGCTGCCCGAGGAAGATGCCGCGCTCGCGGTGCTTCCAGTCGGTGGGGTTGACCCCGGCGGCGTGGACGGCGACGAGGATCTGGCCGACGCCGGGCGTGGGTCGTTCGACCTCGGCCTCGTGGAGGACGTCCGGGGCGCCGAGGGTGGTCTGGGTGACGGCTCGCATCGTGTTCGTGGTCATGGACCAAGCCTGCGACCGGGGTCCTGACCTGCGAAATGGCAAGATGGTCAAAGACCGATAGGATCGTGCCATGCCTGCGATCGCACCCCGCGGCCACCGCGGCTCCGGCGCCCTCGGTCTCCGCGGCGCCCTCGGCTTCCCCGGCGACCGGCCGCCGCACCGCGTGGTGGTCCTCGCCCTCGACGGCGTGTACCCCTTCGAGCTGGGCATCCCCAACCGGGTCTTCCCCGGCGTGCCGGGAGCGTACGAGGTGGTGACGTGCGCCGCGGCCGACGACCGGACAGTCGCCACCGACGCCGACTTCACGATCACCGTCGGGCACGGGCCCGAGGCGCTGGAGAGCGCCGACACGGTCGTCATCCCGCCCTACGCCCTGCACCGCGTCACCGCCGACCCGCCGGACGCCGAGCGCGCGGCCCTCGCCCGGATCCGCCCCGGCACCCGCATCGTCTCCATCTGCACCGGCGCGTTCGCCCTGGCGGCCGCCGGCCTGCTCGACGGACGCCCCGCCACCACCCACTGGGCGCTGGCGCCGGCCTTCCGCCGGATGTTCCCCCACGTCGCCCTGGACGCCGACGTGCTGTTCGTCGACGACGGCGACATCCTCACCTCGGCGGGCGCCGCCTCCGGCCTCGACGTGTGCCTGCACGTGGTGCGCTCCGACCACGGCAGCGCCGTCGCCAACCAGGTCGCCCGGTACTGCGTGGTGCCGCCCTGGCGCGAGGGCGGCCAGGCCCAGTACATCGAACAGCCGGTGCCGCCGGAGGGCGCCAACGGCACCGCCGCGACCCGGGCCTGGGCCCTGGAACACCTCGACCGCCCGCTCGCCCTGCGGGAGTTGGCCGCGCACGCGCGGATGAGCCCGCGCACCTTCGCCCGCCGCTTCCAGGAGGAGACCGGCACCAGCCCCGGCCGCTGGCTGATCCAGCAACGGCTGCACCGCGCCCGCCACCTGCTGGAGAGCAGCGACCTCCCGGTCGACCGGATCGCCACCGAGATCGGCTTCGCCACCGGCGCCTCGCTGCGCCAGCACCTGCACGCGGCGATCGGGGTGTCGCCCCAGGCCTACCGGGCCACCTTCCGCGGCCGGGCCGCCGCTCCGAGCCGGACCTGACCGGCCGTCGACCCGGTTCCCCGCTCCCGCTCCGGCTCTGTCGCTGGTCAGGGCCCCGGCGGAGCGGAAATCCAGGTGCGGACGGGCCGGTTCGCACTCGTATACTCGTGCGAGCTCTGGAGGAGGAGGTGCGGAAGTGAAGCTTGCCGAGGCACTGGCAGAACGCGCGGAGGCGACGCGCCGTACGGAACAGCTGCGGGCGCGCATCGTCGGCAGCGCGCGGCACCAGGAGGGGGAGACGCCCGCCGAGGACGCGGCCCAGCTGCTGGCCGAGGTCGGCGAGGTGCTGGACGCCCTGGAAACGTTGATCCGGCGGATCAACCGGACCAACGCCACCGTGGAGATGGGCCCCGACGGCACGCTCACCGATGCCCTCGCGCGCCGGGACGTCCTGCGGTTGCGCCACTCCGTGGTCACCGCGGCGGCGGACGCGGCGGCGGGGACGGGTGACCGGGGATACGGCCGGCAGCTCCGGTCCGAGCTGATGATGCTCTCCGCGCTCCCGGTCGCCGAACTGCGCGGTCAGGCGGATGCGCTCGCCCGGGAGATCCGCGAGGTCGACGTGCGGATCCAGCGCACGAACTGGGAGGTCGATCTGCTGGACTGACGGTCCGGCATGTTCGGACGATGTGGAGCAGGTAGCAGCTTCGGAGGCGTGCACACACCGAGGACCGGCGGTACTCCGGCCCACTCCTGGCGCGTGAAGAGCAACGCGGGGTTCGACTCCCCATCAACAGTGCAGCTCAGCACCGCGTACAGGTAACCGTGCACAGCACACAGCACATCACCACGTGCAGGTCCGAGGCGGCGAGGGCGGGTCAGGGGCTTTCCACATCGCAGCTCCGCGCAGGAAGTCGGCGGGCCCGACTTCCTGCGCGGCGCGCCGGCCCGGCTCAGGCGTGGAGCGTGACGTGGGGCAGTGGGCGGCCTTCGGTGTCGAACAACGCGGCGCCGCAGTCGCAGTGCTCGTCGGCGAGGGTCTCGCTCGGCGGCAGCTCCCACACCAGCATCTGCGAGCAGTCCGGGCAGTTCAGGCTGACCAGGGTCTCCTCGGGCTCCGAGCCCCAGGCCCGCACCGGGAGGCCCTCGTGCAGCAACCCGGTCGGCTCGCGCCCACCGGTCAGCGCGACCAGCAGTTCGTAGGTGTCGGTGCCGCTCTCCCGCACCAGGAGCGTGCGGCCGAGGTCCGCCAGCACGCCGGCGAGGTGATCGAGCTGACGGACCGGGACGTCACCGCGGCGCAGCGTCGGATCGTGCTCGGCCGCCCGGTGGACCACATCGGTGTCGATGCCCGCCGGTTCCGCCCCGAAGGCCCGTACCCGACCGGCCGCGAATGCCGCCAGCTGCCCCGGGTGGTCCTCGCCGGTCCAGTCCATCGTGAACATCACCCGGTCGACCCGGACTCCCCGCGCCCGCTCGTCGGGGGTCAGGACCAGCGCTTCCAGTTCTTCCGACTCTTCCAGCTCCGTCATGGCGATCACGCTATCAACGGGCCGGACGGGCCTTGGCGATCCCGGTACGCCGTTCCCGTTTCCGCACAGGGGAGTTGACCGCAGGACCGAAGCAGTCGTGAACCGGGGGCGAGGAGGCTTGTCCCGCGGCGCCGTCATGCCGTCACTCCAGGGTCGTCGGGCTCGCGCCGGCCTCCTGCACCGCGGCCGACTCGTCTCCTACGAGCACGTCTGCGCCTGAGTCGCCGTCCCGGCCGGGGACGTCCGAAGGTCCGGACGACCCCGGCCGGGGTCGTGGTCGGACGAGGCCGCGACCGTCCGGATCCTCCCGCGGTGAGCCGCGACGACCCGCGCGGACGCACCGGCGAGCGTGCCGCTACGGTTCCTCCGTGACTTCCCCCGCCTGGACCGATGACGAGATCATCGCCGGCCTCCACGAGTTCGCCGAGGCCCGCGGTCTTCCCCTGCCCGCGCCGACGAAGGCCGCCGAGGAGTTCGAGGCCCTCACCGGGTTTCCGATGGCGCCGCTGCTGCGGAGGATCTACTGCGAGGTCGCCGACGGCGGCTTCGGACCGTACGGCGGCGTCGTCTCGCTCACCGAGTCGAAGCGGCGGTTCAGCCACGAAGGGTCCCTGGCGCGCGTCCACCGGAAGTGGGCCTCCGAGCCGGGCTTTCCGCCCAGCGTGGTGCCGTTGGTGACCCTCGGCGGTGTCATCTGGTGGTGCCTCGACCTCAGCACCCCGCAGGGCGTCATGTGGGGCATGGACGAGAACGCCTGCGACCACCACTACGCCTCCCCGCAGGACGTCACCCTGGCGGAATGGCTCACGGACTGGCTCCTCGGGAACGACACCTTCCCGACGATTCCCCCTGTTCCCGACTGCCCTCACTGCTGACGGGCGGCCGGCTAGGCTCCTCGGACCGCAGCTGGACCGGCCTCCACTCGATCGCCAACTTCATTCACCCTTACGGGAGTTCGATTCTCCGGGTGGCCAGTGGCAGTGACGTCCGACCGCGTCACCGGGTGGTCGCCGGAGACCAGTTCGGCCGCCCGCAGCGGATCGTTGCCCGCGCGTGCGAGCAGCGCTCCGACGTCGTAGCCCGGTGCGTCGTAGTCCGGCGCGTCGGGGCCGCTGCCGAGGCCGAGCGTCAGGCCGGGTTCGCAGCGGGTCGTCCAGACCGCGGGCGACAGCTCGGGCCGCAGCCGCTCCAGGGCGCGCACCAGCGTCCAGGCGGCCTCGTCGAGCCGGGCCTTCCGTGCCGGATCGCAGGCGGCGAGGGCCTCGGCCACCCCGTGGTCGTCCGGGTCGTAGTCCTCCAACAGCGGCAGCAGTTCGGGGGCGCCGAGGATCTCCGCCGCCCGGAAGGTGAGGACCTCCGCGCCGTCCGGGTCCGCCAGCAGTTCGCGCAGGGGCGCGGTGGCGCGCGGGTCGCGCCGCCGCGCCAGACCGCGGACGCCTTCCGCGCGGACGTCCGGGTCCGCGTCCCGGGCCCGTTCCCAGAGGGCCGCCCGGACCGCCGGGGTGTCGGCCCCGGACTGGAAGCCGAGCGAGAACGTGGCCCAGTTGCGCACCTCCGGGTCCGGGTCCCGGGCGAGGGCGATCAGCGTGCGGACGTCCGGCCCGTCGGGCAGCCCGCTGTCGAAGCCCCCGAGGGCGATGGCCGTCCGCTGCCGCACCTCGGGATCCCGGTGCCCGGCCAGGGCCACCAGGACGGGCACGGCCCGCCGGTCCTGGGTCTGGTCCAGGGCCTGTGCCAGTGAGCAGAGGACTTCGGGTTCGGACTCCCGCTCGGCCAGGGCGACCAGGGCGCCGGCGGCCTGCGCCCGGACGTCCTCGTGCGCGTCGCTCGCGAACCCCAACAGGTCGCAGCCCAGGGCCCGTTCCACCGGCCGCGGCGACCCGAGCAGGTCCACCGCGCGCGCCATTGCCCCGTGCCCGTCGGCCTCGGCGGCCCGCCGTAGCAGTCCCTCGCACGCGTGCCGGTCCTGCGCGCCGAGGGCCTGCCCGACCAGCTCCGTCACCGGTTCCGCCGTATACCCGTCCTTGTTCATCCCGGCAGTCTCGCGTACGGCGCCCGCCCCGCGCACGGCGGTTTCCGCCCCCGTACCTCGGCCCCGCACGCGGCCCGGCCCGGCGGCCGGGCGCTCCGCTCCGGTGGGTCGGGGCCAGAACCGGGTACCGGCCAGGGTGGCGGGGGCCGTGCCCGCCGCCGTAGCGTGCGGGTTCGGGACGACGCCGGACGGCGGGGGAGGCGACATGGCAGGGCAGGACGCGCGGTTCGCCGCCTACGCTCCGGACCCGGCCGAGCGGCCCGCTCCGGTGACCGCGGTGGTGGCGGAGGCGACCGGGGACGATGTGCCGGGGCTCGCCGCGATCCAGGCCCGGGCGCGCGGTGGTTCGGCGGGCGCATGGGCGGACCGCATCCGGGGGGCGCTGCGTGCTGAGCGCAGCCTGGTGATCACCGCGAAGGTGTCCGGTGAAGCCGTCGGGTACGCGAGCGCGGCGTTCCTGCCCGAGCATGCCGGGGACGGTGCCCCGGCCGGCTGCTACCTGACCGGTGTCACGGTGGATCCCGACTGGCGGCGCCGTGGAATCGCGAGGCTGCTGACCCGGCGCCGGATGGAATGGGCCTGGGGAGGAGGGTCGGCCGTCTGGTGCTTCATCTCCGCCAGGAACCGCGCCTCGCTCGACCTGCACCGGGAACTCGGCTTCGAGCGGGTGGAGTTCGGCGCCTCCTTCCAGGGCGTCAATTTCGCCGGTGGCGAGGGCTGGCTCCTGCGAGCGGACCCGCCGCGACCGTGACGGTGCGCGCGGCTGGGGCACGGTTCGCTGCGAGGCGATCGATCCCGCACCCGAGAGCGGGCCGTGATCGTTCGTCCGGCTCCCGTGGTGCAATGTCGTCCATGGCGACACTTCTCGGCACGGCACTGACGTTCCGCTCCCTGCACGTACCGGGCTCACCGTTGGTCCTGCCCAACGCATGGGACGGCGCTTCCGCCCGGGTGGTGGCGGAGGCGGGTGCCCGTGCGATCGCGACCACCAGTGCCGGGGTCGCCTGGTCGCTCGGTCACGGCGACGGCGATCACCTGACCCGCGACCAGGCGCTCGGCGCGCTGGCCCGGATCACGGCCGCCGTCGACGTACCGGTCACCGCGGACATCGAACGCGGTTACGCGACCGACCCGGACGGTGTGGCCGAGACCGTTCGAGGCGTCCTCGCGGCCGGGGCCGTGGGCATCAACCTGGAGGACACCCTGCGTCCCGTCGGCGAGCAGGCCGAACGGATCGCGGCCGCCCGTGAGGCTGCGGACGAGACCGGCGTCCCGCTGTTCATCAACGCCCGCATCGACACACACCGCCTGCCGCCCGGTGACCGCACGACCTGGCTGGACGAAACGCTCACTCGCGCCCGCGCCTACGCGACGGCCGGCGCGGACGGCATCTTCGTCCTCGGCACACCGGACACCGAGACGGTCAGGACACTCACGGGTTCTCAACCCCTGCCGGTGAACGTCCTGGTCGGCCCCGGAGCACCGCCGGTGTCCGAGCTCGCCGAGGCGGGCGCCGCCCGCATCAGCGCGGGGTCCTCCCTCGCCGAGGCCGCGTACGCGCTGGTTCGCAGGGCGGCCCGGGAACTGCTGGAGAGCGGCACAACGACCGCGCTGGAGGGCGGATTCGACTACGCCACCCTCAACGTACTGCTCCTGGGCGGGCCCCGCACGGCTGCTTCTGAGTGAACGTGCAGGGCGGCCTCGCGCGCCGGGGACGTGGTGGGGGGCGCGGGAGGGCGACAAGCTCGCCGAGAAGTGGTCGGACAAGGACCTCCTCGGCTTCCTCCAGCAACTCGATGTCATCCCGACTCCCGGCGGGAGTTCGGGATAGTCCGGGACGGCCCTGTCGATCCGACGAGCATCCGCACACGTGCCCGGTGAGGATGGCGGAGAGCCCGTTCGCGGGTCCAGAATGACGGGATGGTCACGCTTGAGACTCCCCGGTTGATCCTGCGCCGCTGGCGCGAGGAGGACGTCGCGCCCATGGCTGCCGTCAATGCCGATCCCGAGGTGATGCGGTGGATCCGGGACGGCAGTGTCCGTGACGAGCAGCAGACCCGTGCCGGGATCCGGGCGTGGGAGGGCGAGTGGGAGTCGCGGGGCTTCGGCCTGTTCGCCGTGGAGATCCGTTCCACCGGCGAGCTGGCCGGGTTCACGGGCCTTTCGGTGCCCGCGTTCCTGCCGGAGGTCCTGCCGGCGGTCGAGGTCGGCTGGCGGCTGGGACGTTCCCACTGGGGGCAGGGCTTGGCCACCGAGGCGGCTGTGGCCGCTGTCCGGTTCGGGTTCGAGGAGCGGGGGCTGGAGCGGATCGTCAGCATCGCCCAGGTGGGCAACGACGCCTCCGAACGGATCATGACCAAGCTGGGGATGCACCCGGCCCGCGAGACCGTCAACCCCACCAGCGGGCGGCGGGTCCGGGTGTTCGAGCTGTCGTCGGCCCAGTACGCCGCGGCCACTCGCTGACGCTCCGGGCGCTGGTCCGGGCGCTCCTCCGGGCGATCTTTCAGGCCCGGCGTCGCCGGTTCTTGACATTGCGTGCTCCCTCAGGAGCCGTTGGCCCACCACGGTGGACGACAAGGCAGACTCCTCCCGGGGTGACCGGCGGAGACGGATTCCACCGGTGCACCGGCATCGGCGACGGCGGCACGCCGACCAATCGGTACCTGTGCCGACCAGTCGCCCGGGGTCCGCCCCGGGCCCAGCCCATCGCGATGTCGATGGTGCGCGATACAACTGGCCCCGCGACTGCGGGGGATGACGACTTGTGAGGGAACCGATGGAACGACGTACGCTGCTGCGCGGACTCGCGGGAGTGCCGCTCGGCGCGATGACGCTGATCTCCGGAGCCGGGCGTTCCTGGGCGGGCGAGCCGATCGGAACGATCGAGGTCAAGCCGCCGGCGCCGAACGTGGAGTGGACCCGCCACTGGGACGGGTGGGGCACCTCGCTGGGCTGGTGGGCGAACCGGATCGGGCCCCGGGACGACCTGGCCGACCTGCTGTTCACCCGCGACACCGTCCCGTTCCTCGGGCACCAGCTGCCGGGCCTGGGCATGAACATCGTCCGGTACTGTGCCGGCGGGTCCGGGAGCAACACCATCGGCTCCCGGAAGATGGCGTCCTCGCTGGACGGGTTCAAGAAGATCGAGGGCTTCCAGCTCGACTGGAACTCCGACGACCCGTCCTCGTCGAGCTTCGACTGGAGCCTGGACGCCAAGCAGCGGGGCGTGCTCCAGCAGGCGAAGGCCCGGGGCGTGGACACCTTCGAGCTCTTCGCCAACTCGCCGATGTGGTGGATGCTCAAGAACGACGACCCGGAGGGCGCGGCCGACGGCCTCTGCAACCTCCAGGACGGCAACTTCGACCGCCACGCGGCCTACCTGGCGACGGTGGCACGGTATGCGCACGACCACTGGGGCATCGACTTCGCCTCGGTCCAGCCGTTCAACGAGCCAGGCCTGAACTGGGGCAACAAGGCGGCGATGGACACCACCCAGGAAGGCTGCTTCTACACCCACGCCCAGCAGGCCGACCTCATCCGGCGGACCCGCGCCCAGCTGAACGTCCGGGGCCTGACGGGGACGCTGGTGGCGGGCCTCGACGAGAACGGCACCGCGCTGGCCCGCAACACCTGGACGAGCCCGGAGTTCGACGCCGTGACCAAGGCGGCCGTCGGCCGGGTCAATGTCCATGGTTACGACGAACTCGGCGGCGACCGGGTCGGGTTGTACGACGCGGTGTCCGCCGACGGCAAGCGGATCTGGAACTCCGAGTACGGCGACGGGTGGGCGCACGGCCTGGCCCTCGCCGAGAACCTGCACGCCGACCTGCGCCTCCTCCACCCGTCGGCCTGGGTGGCCTGGCAGATCCTCGACTGGCACGGCTTCGGCGCGATCGACTTCACCGACGGGGCGCTGGTCGGGGTCAACCCCAAGTACTGGGTGCTCGCCCAGTACATGCGGCACATCCGCCCGGGGATGACGATCATGGACACCGGCCACAACAACGCGGTCGCGGCCTACGACGCCGTCAACCACAAGCTGGTCGTGGTCGCCTACCTCCTCGAGGACGCGCAGTGGCTCACGTTCGACCTGTCGGCGTTCTCGCGGCCGGGCGTCCACGGTGCCGCGGTCAAGCGCTGGGTCACCGGCGTCGGCGCCGGTGACGGCCAGCGCTACCAGTACTACGCGGACACCGTGATGAACGGCGGGCGGTTCTGGTCCGACTGCGGTGCCCACAGCGTCCAGACCTTCGAGGTCTCCGACGTCCACCTGTAGCCGCTCGCGACCCCGGCCGGGCCCACCCCGGCCGGGGACGTCCGTCGGCCCGGTCGAACTCCCGGACCGGATCGAGGAAGTGCCCCGCATCCGGTCTCCTGGAACACCCTTCAGTGGTCGCTGGATTTCCTCGGCGAGGACCTCCACCTCCTCGCCCGGGTCGGTGACCGTCAGCCGGTGCAGCACGCAGCGGTTGGCGTGGTGATGCAGGAGATGACGAGCCTCGGGCGGCACGAGGACGGCTTCGCCGGGTTGCAGGTCGGTCCGCAGGACGAGTGACGTCAACCAGCAGAACCGGCCGCGCAGCTCTTCGAGGCTCACGGTCGAACACTGTCCCGAGCAGTCCCGACAAGGCCGAACTTCAGAAGCGGGGTCGGGCTTCCCGGACTGCTCGGGGTCCAGCTGTTTCGGAGCGTTGCCGTGGGCGGGAAGAGGGAGCGCTGCTATTACCGCGCCGGGCGGGAGGGGGTGAGACGGGGTTATCGGGGGGGGGGGCCCCGGGGGGGGCG
>NZ_JBSHAP010000007.1:0-45692 GCF_053611565.1 Kitasatospora sp. NPDC054795 | reverse complement strand
CCCACACCTCCTGGGGGGGGGGCGGGCGCCCGGCCGGGGGGGGGTGCTTGTTTTGGGGGGGGTGCGGGGCGGGGCCTAGCGGCCGGCGCCCCCCCCCCCCCCCGGGGCGGGAGGGGGTTATGCCGGGTGCTCGTGGGCGATGGCCCGGAGGACGTCGGCGAGCCAGGTCAGGTGGTGGCTCAGTGCGCGGTCCGGGTCGGCGACTACGTCCCGCAGGTGCTGCCAGGATTCCGAGAGCTGTCCGATGGTGAGTTCGTCCGGCGTCCGGGTCACGTTGTAGAGGTCGTTCGGGGGGATGGACCAGAAGTAGTCGTTGTCCAGGGCGACGGCGTCGTCCGCCGCAGCGGCTTCCATATGACGGAGTACGACGTCGAACGAGCTGCGCAGCTCGGCGAAGGACACGGACAGGGGTTCATCAGTCATGATCATCATCATGGGGGACCGGTGGGGGTGAGCAGGAAGTCGGCGGGGCCGGCTTCCTGTGCGAGGTGGTCGGGTGTCAGGCCGTGGGCGCTGGTGCACCGGGGTCGAGGGGGCACTGCCGGCTCCCAACCCGCCGGTATGGTGAACGCCGGGCGGCAGCAGTAGTGTTCGGTGGGGGAGGTCGATCCACCACACCCCCGAACACGCCGGCCGGCTCAACCGTGTCGATGGCGCCGCTAGTCCTGGAAGAGTACTTCCGGATTGTTCGGCGAGGGGCCGTCCAGCAGCGGACTGTGGATCCCCTTCAGCGTCCGGTCGAAGAACGCTGTCACGTACTCGCGGGTGATCACCACCCCGCGTTCCGGGGAGAGGGGCCCCGGCGCCGGGAACCCGGCCTCCTCCAGAAGCAGGTCCAGGTCGGTGAAGCTGGTGTGGTCGGCGCCGGTGACCGTCAGCCACTTCTTGTAGCCGCCGAGGGCGGCCCAGGCCTGCCCCCACGAGGTGTCGTGGCCGCCGACCGGGTGGTTGTCGACCGTACCCAGCATGAGGAACGGCCGGTTGATTTGGCCGGGCATCGGGGCCGGGTGGAAGGAGCCGTCCATGTTCACTCCGGCCCGTACTCGCGGGTCGGCGATCATCGTGGCGGCGGCCGCCGCTCCGCCGATGGAGTGTCCGGCCGTGCCGATCTCGTGCTTGTCGATGAGGTGCGCCAGGGGCCACGCGGTATTGCCGTGCGTCAACCGGTCGATCACGAAGGACATGTCCAGCGCGCGGCTGGCGGCGACGGAGTCGAAGTCGAGCGCCGGGTTGTGGCAGATCGCGCACGTCGGTGTCTGGCCGTTCGCCAGCGTCTCGCCGCTGTCCTCGTAGGTGTGGCCGACGAGCGCGACGACGTAGCCGTGACTGGCCAGGTCGGTCGCGAGCGAGGTGAGCGTCGTGCGCTGGTTCTCGAACCCGGGTGAGAGGAGCACCAGCGGATACTTGCCGCGCTGCGGCCGCGCGCCGTCGAAGGCGTGAGTGGTGACGCCGGAAAGGTTCTGTGGGGTGACGCCGGAGCTCGCCGGCATCCCCCGGAACCGGATGGCTCCGGCTGCCTCGGCGAGGGTCATGTAAGGGGCCGGGGTGCCGGTTCCGGGGACGGCCGGGTAGACCATCGTGACGGTCAGTTGGCGGGGGCCGGACGACGGCACCCACGGGTCGGGACGGTTCGCGTCGGTGAGGTGGATGACGTCCTCGCCGGCGGCGTAGGGGCCGGTCGGCGCGGGGAGCGTGCCTTGGAAGGACCGCGTGGGCGCGGTGGCCGTGGCCGGTGCGGTGTCGAACGCGTGCGTGGCCACCGGTGTGGCCGACGGTGTGGTCGTGGCGGCGAACCCGGCGCCGGTTCCGGTGACGAGGGCGGCGAGCGTCAGCACCGCGACAGCGCTGGTACGGCGATTGCGTTTCATGGGATCGACGCTAGGTTCCGCAGCTCCGCGTCGAATCAGCTCATGGATGTAAACACTCCGGTGTCGTTCGTAGCCCCCGCGAGGTACTGGAGTAATCCGCCGGGAGTATGTCGTGCGGCGCGGGTGTTCCCTTCGCCGGCATCGTCGAGCGCCACCTTCGTCCTGGCCTGCGACGAACACGACGCCAAGCCATACCGCTGCACTGGCCCGTGGTGCCCGTGGTGCGCGTGGGAAGTCGGCGGGGCCGACTTCCGGTGCGGTGCGGTGCGAGAGGCCGCCGGGTGGCGGGCAGCGGTCGGCCGCGTCGTCGCACATGACAAACCCGGCGACGTCGGCGGCCGTTCCCGGGATACTGGTCGCCCATGGATGAGGTCACGGTCGTCGTCGCCCATTCCGAGCGCGCGACCCTGCGCGTCGGAGATGTGTTCCTGAAGGTGGACGCCGATCAGGCGCGCATCGACGTCGAGGTCGAGGCGATGTCCCTCGCGCCGGTCCCGACCCCGAAGGTCCTGTGGCGCAAGCCGCCCGTGCTCGCGATCGCCGCGCTGCCGGGGAGGACCCTCGGGCGCCTCGGCGGGCCGTCGACCGGGTCACCGGCGGAGTGGGCCGCGGCGGGCGCCGCCATCCGGAAGCTGCACGACGCGCCGCTGCCGCCCAGGCCCGGCCGGGCCGGCCGGAGTGTCGTCGCGCTGACGGCGGAACTCGACGACGAGTGCGAGGCGCTCGTGTCGAACGGCGTCCTGCCCGCCGACGTGGTCACCCGCAACCGCGAGGTCGCCGAGGCCGCGTTCCGGCCGTGGACTCCGGCGTTCACCCACGGCGACCTGCAGGTCGCGCACGTGTTCGTCGACGGCGGCGAGGTCACCGGCATCATCGACTGGTCCGAGGCGGGCCGGGGTGACGCCCTGTACGACCTCGCCACCTTCACGCTCGGACACGAGGAGCACCTCGACGACGTCATCGCCGGGTACGGCACCGACGTCGACCTCGACGTGATCCGCGCGTGGTGCTCGTTGCGAAGTCTGCTGGCGGTTCGCTGGCTGATCGAGCACGGCTTCGACCCCTTCGCGCCGGGCTGCGAGGTCGACGTGCTGAGATCCCGGATGTGACGCCGCGCCGGCCCGCCTTGCGCACAGGAAGTCGACCAGGCGACTTCCTGTGCGGGGAGAGCTGAAACCGGCACGCTCCACGGCGGCCCCGGCCAAGCTTGGCCAGGCCCGCCGAAACCACAGCTGAGCAGCACTCATGTCGCCTCATCCGTTGCCGCTTCGGCCCAGCCGAAGCGGCAACGCCATGTGCACCACCACTTCCCGCGCTTACGGGCGGGTGGTGGCTTGGGTGCGGCAGTGGGTGAGGGCGTATGTGAGGCGGGTGTCGGGGTTGGGGGTGGTGGTGAGGAGTTCGCCGGCGGTGACGAGGGTGGTCCAGTAGGTGGCGGGGTTTCCGGTGCGGGGGAGGGGGCGGGCGGCGGCGAGGGAGAGGTAGGCGGCGGTGAGGTTGCCGGTGGTGAACCAGCGGTGGAGGCCGTGGTGGTGGCCGGGTCGGATGCCGCCCATGGCGTCGATGGCGGTCAGGAAGTGGTCGACGACGGTGAGTTCGGTGTCGGTGAGGGAGGCGGGGACGTCGAAGACGCCGAGGGCTTCGAGGAGTTCGCCGGTGTCGGTCTCGGTGCCGTCGCTGCAGGTGAGGGGGAAGCAGATGATCTCACCGCGTGGCTCCTCACCATGCAGAGCATCGTCGAGTACACGGCCGGGCGGCGCGATACCGCTGCCATGCTCCTTCGGCAGGCCGCGGCGCACGGCGAGACCGCAGCTCCCCGTCGTCGTGCCTGGATCACTGCCAATCTCGCTCGTGTGCTTGCCGCAGGCGGTGACCGGACCGCAGCGCTGGCCGCGCTCGACCAAGCCGCGCATGACCTCGACCTCGCGGAGGACGGCACGATCGGCGGCCTCGACTTCTTCACCGCGCCACGGCTGGACGGTCTCGCCGGCGAGACATACGCACACCTCGGCGAGCATGACGCTGCCAGCCGCCTGCTTGAGACCGCCATCGGCCGCCGGTCAGTTGCCGATCTCAAGGGGAGGGCCGTCCTCACCTTCGACCTCGCCGAGGTGCGGCTCGCCCAAGGCGACTTCGAAGCCGCGTGTGCCACGGCACACTCCGCCCTCGACCTGGCACGGGCGAGCATCATCCAGCCGATCGTCCTGCGCGCCCGAGCGCTCCAGGAATCCCTGTCACCGTGGTCGGCCGAGAGGCCTGTACGGGAGCTCGCCGCACGCGTGAGAGAGTCGGGAACTCAACTGGTGCGCGTGTGAGGGAGGGGCTGTTCGTGGAATGGGAGGTGTTCGGTCGTCGGCAGGTCTACGGGAGCCCGTGGGTCGAGGTCTGGCTCGATGACGTCGAGATCCCCGGTGTCGGCCGGATCGACCACCATGTCGTCCGCTACCCCCGCGCCTCGACCACCGCCGTCGTCACCGACGAGGCCGGCGAGTTCCTCCTCCTCTACCGGCACCGGTTCATCACCGGCCACTGGGGCTGGGAGGTGCCGGCCGGATGGGCCGAGCCCGGCGAGGAGCCGGCGGCGGCCATCGTCCGCGAGGTCGAGGAGGAGACCGGCTGGCGTCCCGGCCGGGTCGAGCTGTTGACCGAGTACGACGCCATGGCCGGCATCGGCGACGCCCACTTCCACGCCTACCACGTCACGGAATGCACCAGGGTCGGCGAGCCCGAGGATGTGTCCGAGGCGACCCGCGTGGAGTGGGTACCCGAAAGCGAAGTTGTGAGGCTCCTGACGAGCGGCGGGGTCGTTGACGGGCCGTCACATGCCGCCCTGTCCTATTTCCTCGGCCCGCATCGGCTCGCTCGGCGTTCCTGACCGCCCCGGCCACGCGCCAGTCAGCCGCTTCCCATCCGACCCTGCGGTATCGCAAACAGTTCGCACTGCGTGTAGTCACTGTGCTACTTTCCGCATCATCAACAGAACATAGAAGACCCCGGCGGTGGTGAGACACCCCGGGGTCGGGCACCAGGAGCAACGACTCCCAATGCAGATTCATCGTAGCGCGCACGTGCGCGCGTTCACCGTTCTTCCCAACGGCCTGTTGCAGGACCGGCGGCTGAGCTACACCGCTCGTGGCCTCCTCGCCGACCTCCTCTCCCGCCCCGACGGGTGGCGGGAGGACGGGCGGCAGATGGCGGACAGCAGTCCGCAGGGGCGGGGCGCCGTCCGGCGGGCGCTCAAAGAACTGAAGGACGCCGGGTACTACCGGGTCGACAGGGTCCGGATGCCCGACGGAACGGTCCGGTCCGAGGCCCACGTCTTCGACACCCCGCACCCCCGACCGGCTGTCCCCCGCCCGGACTCCGGCGAGGGAGGGGCCGGCCGCCCTGTCACCCCTTCCGTAAAGGACCCGGGGCAAGAACCCACCCTCCCGGATGAACGGACGCGGGCCGCCGTGGCCACCCTGTTCCGGGTGATCCGGCCCGAACCCCGTCTGCGCCTCGGCGACGCCGAGGCGCGGACGCTGGCTCCGCTCGTCGCGCAGTGGCTGGAACGAGGCTGCGGTGACGCCGAGTTGGCCCAAGCCCTGCTCCCCGGCCTGCCGCAGCCGATGCACTCCCCCACGGCGATCCTCCGGGACCGGCTGCAACGCAAGCTGCCACCGGAACGCCCCGAAGCACCCCCACCGACGCCGTACGCCGAGTGCGGCCGCTGCCACGACCCGGTGCCCCAACCGGGGATCTGCCGCGCCTGCGCCGGCCTGGGCGCGAGAACCGTCGCCGTCGGCAGCGGAGCCCCCGCCACCCCCGGCGGCATCGCCCGGGCCCGCGCGGCCCTGCGCGGGCGGCAGGCACCGTCCACCGTGGCGCTCGGCGGATGAGAGCCATGCCTCTCCCGCCCGGGTAGGTGCCGGGCCCGGTCTCCTTCCAACGCGCCGCCCTGCGCGGGAAGTCGGCCGGGCCGACTTCCCGCGCCCGGGCGCGCGCCTCACCCTCAGGTCCCCGTCAGGGGCGGGTGCCGGGCTGGTCGACGACGGCGCGGACGAGGACGGCCATCTGGCCGGTGACGTCGCCTTTCTTGAAGGTCGCGCCGTCGGCCACGGCGACGGTGCGTTCGCCGAGGAAGGCGTAATCAGCGCGGTCGAAGATCCACTGGAACTCGACCTTCCCACCACCGTCCCGTCGTGCGATCGCGACGCCGGGGCGGCCGGCGGCGTCGGTCACCGGGTCGACCACCGTGACGCCGGGGATCTTCGCGGCCGACCGGTCAGGCCGTCAGGCCGTCAGGCGCACTTGATGTCGCGGTTCACCACGGCCATCCCGGTGACCTTCGCGCCGTCCACGGTGAACTCGTACTGCCAGCCCTGCTGCCCCTCGACCGGCAGCACGTACTTGCCGCTCTTGGCCAGCTGGAGGCCCTTGGCGCCGTACGCCTGCTGGAGCGCCTCCAGGGTGGAACCGGCGCCGATGCCCTCGGCCGTCTTCGCCTCCGCCGGGGCGACCAGCTCGCGCAGGCCCGTCGCCGCGAAGGAGACCCGGCCGGTGGCCAGGTACGCCGCTTCCTTGGCCTCCTTCGCCACCCTCAGGTCGACCAGGGCCATCGTCGAGTCGGCGATCAGCTTGGCGGCAGCGGCCGAGTCCGCGGCCCCGGCGGCCGAGCCCGCGGCGGCGGCCGCCGCGTCCTTGGCGGAGGCGTTCGGCGGCAGGGTGCCCTCCGGGGCGGGCGCCTTCCCGCCGGCCGCGTCGGCCTTGGCGTTCAGGTCCTTGTACCGGGCCTCGGTGACCGCCTCGGCGGCCATCCGGGCCTGGTCCGGTGCCGGGCCGCCCTTGTAGACGAAGTCCGTGCAGCCTTCGAGCAGCGAGACCGGTGCGCTCTCCAGGGCCCCGGTGGCCAGCCCGGTGTCCTTGGCCATCCCCGGCTTCAGCCCCCGGTACCCGGCTGCCGCGAAGGCCTCGGGCGCCTTCGGCGTGGGCGCCGCCGTGGGCTCCCCGGTGGCGGCCTGGGCCTTGGCCGTGCCGTCCTTCCCCTTGTCGGAGGAACCGGTGGAACAGGCCGCCGCCCCGACGGCGAGCAGCGCCACCGAGACGCCGACCCCTACCGCACGCATCGACCTGCGCGTCTTTCCCATGTCGCAATCCCCCTTGGTCGTACCGGCGATCACCGTACCGGGGCCACGACCATGATCCACAATTGAGCTCTCAGGAACAGTAGGTGTTGTGCTTGACCAGGGCGAGGCCGGTCACCTTGCCGTCGGCCACGGTGAACTCGTAGAACCAGTCCGGGCCGCCGCTGCCGCTCTCGGCCGGGAGTTCGTACGTGCCGCCCTTGGTCGGCTTGAGCTCCTTGCCCTCGTAGGCCCGCTTGAGCTCCTCCTCCGTCGAACCCGCGCCGACGCCCTCCGCGGTCCGGGCGTCCGCGGGCGCCACCACCTGGCGCAGGCCCTCGGTGCCGAAATTGACCCGGCCGGTGGCCCTGAGGGCCTCGTCCCGGGCCTTGCGGGCGGGCGTGACGAGGTCCAGGTCCTTCTGGAGCTCGGCGAACTCCTTCTGTTCGACGGCATCCTGCTGGAGCTGCTCCTGGAGTCGCGCGCTGTGCTCCTGCAGTTCCTTCAGCGAGGCCCCGGCCGCCAGCGGCGGGATCGTCTTCCGCTTCGCCCTCATCTCGTCCATCCTGGCCAGCGCCTTGCCGGCCTTCGCGTGGACCTCCGCCTCGTTCGCCATCCGGACCGGGTCCGGTGCCGGGCCGCCCTTGTACGCGTAGTCGGTGCAGCCGTTCAGCACCGAGACCGGCGACGGCTCCAGGGCCCCGGCGGCGAGCACCTCGTCCTTGGTCATCGACAGCTGCAGTCCCCGGTAGCCGTTCGCGCCGAACGGCTGCGGCGGCGTGGCTGCCGCCGTGCTCGCGCCGGTCTTCCCCTCGCCGCCCCCGCCGCCCTCGCAGGCCGCCGCCCCGGCCACGACCAGAGCCATCGCCAGTACGGCCCCGGCCGCACGGGTGTTGCGCGTCGTCCCCACGGTGATCCACTCCCCTTCGTCGATCGCACACGGTAGCGAATGTGCGGACACGATCGACAATCGTTTTCCCCACGCACGGAAGGGGCCCGCGTGAGGACGCGGGCCCCTTCGCGCACGCCGGTCAGTCGACCGGGGGCCGGGTGGCGAGGCCGCGGGCGTAGTGGGCGGCGGCGAGGACGGAAGCCATCAGCTCGGAGTCGAGCACGGAGGCGTCGGACAGCCGGGTGGCCGACGCGTGCGAGGCGAGCAGCGTCTTGGTGACCCGCAGGGCGGCCTCGGGGCGGCGCGTGACGGGCCTGGCCCACTCGTCCACCGCCCCGTCCAGGTCCTGCTCGGGGACGACCCGCTGCAGGATGGCGAGCTCCCGCGCCTCCACCGCGCCGACCGGGCGGCCGGTGAGGATGATCTCCCGGACCCGGGCCGCGCCGACCTCGTGGAGCAGGCGGGGCAGCAGCCCGCCCCAGGCGACGGGCAGGCCCAGGGCCAGCTCGGGCAGCCGGAAGACGGCGTTGTCGGCGCCGACCCGCAGGTCGCAGGCGAGCGCCAGGGCGAAGCCGGCGCCGGTCGCCCGGCCCTGGACCCGTGCGACGGTCACGGCGGGGCTGTTGGTGAGGGCGTCGCAGACCCGGCGGGCCTTGTCTCCGTAGCTCCGTATCCGGCCGCCGGTCGGGTCCTCGTCCAGGCCCGCGAGGAGTTCTTCGCGGTCGCCGCCGAGGCAGAAGTCCCGGCCCGCCGCGGACAGCACGATCACCCGCACGGCCGGGTCGGGCACGGCGAGGACGGCGAGGAGTTCGTCCAGCATGGCGGAGGTGACGGCGTTCCCGGTCTCCGGGCTGTCCAGCTCGACGTGGAGCACCGCTCCCCGGAGCTCGGAACGGACCGTACGGACCGGCGCGGGCCCGGGGGCCGGCTCGGGTGCCACAGCGGGTGCCGGCTCGGGCTGGGCGTACCAGCCGGTGGGCGCCGGGGGGTTCGCCGGGTACGGGGGCCGCATCGCGTACGGGTGGTACTGGGGAGCCTGCGAGGAGACGTTCATGCGGCCACTCTCAGGGACGTCACCCGGTGGAAGACCATCCGGGGCGCGTGCTCCGGCGGGCTCACCGCCCGCAGCGTCGGGAAGCGCTCCAGCAGCCGGCCGAGCAGGGCGCGCGCCTCCAGCCGGGCCAGGCCCGCGCCGAGGCAGTAGTGGGCGCCACCGCCGAAGGTGAGGTGGGTGCCCCGGCGGAGCGGGTCGAAGGTGTGCGGGTCCGGGTTGCGGCGCGGATCGCGGTTGGCCGCGCCGTACATCACATGGACCATGGTGTCCTTGGGGAGGAACGTTCCGGCCAGCACGGTGTCCTCGCCCGCGACGCGGCTGTTGACGCGGATCGGCGGGTCGTAGCGCAGCGCCTCGTCGATCGCCTCGTCGATGTGCTCGGGCCGCTCCCGCAGCCACTCCCACCTGCCCGGCGACTGCAGCAGCTGCCACACCAGCGAGGAGAGCAGCGTCGCCGTGGTCTCCAGCGAGGCGATGGTGACGAACATGGTGAGCTGGTAGACCATCCGGTCGGTGGCCTCGCGGTCGGACTCCAGCCCGTCCCAGGTGCGGATCCAGCCGGCGATCACGTCGTCGCCGTCGTTCTCGCGGCGCTCCCGGACGAGGCGGGTGAAGTACTCGCGCAGGTCCATGGTGGCCTGCTCGGAGACCGCCAGCTGGCTCTTGGTGGGCAGCAGTTCCTGGGCATGCACCTGGTTGTGGGTCATCGTCAGGATGTGCGGGTAGTCCGCGGGCGCGATGCCCAGCCAGCGCCCGACGGTGCCGATCGGCAGCTGCTCGGCGACCACGGTGGCGAAGTCCGCCTCGCCGTCCGTCCGTATTCGCTCGGCCAGGCGGTCGAGCAGCCCCGTGACGTCGGCCTCGATCTCCGGCGCCATGTCCCGCAGCGTGTTCCGGTCGAAGAGGCTCCCGAGGCTGCGCCGCTGCCGGGTGTGCTCGGGGGCGTTGAGCCGGGAGAGGGTCCGGCTCATCTCCTGGGTGGCGACGGCCTCCCAGCGGTCCGTCCCGCTCTGCCGCTCCTGCCAGGCGAAGTCCGGGACGAGCCAGGTCCTGCCGCGCAGGACCTGGTCGCACGCTTCGTAGCCGGTGACCAGGTAGCCGCCCCAGGGCGCCGGAACGAGGTCGCCGAGCTCCCGCAGCTCGTCGTAGACCGGGCTCGGATCGGCGAGCCCCTCGGCCGACCGCAGCCTCCGCAGCAGCGGTACGGCGGCACGACGGTCGGCCCTTCCGTCAGGGCGCTCCGACTCCGCGGGGCGGGCTTCCAACATGGCGGTCACACGGGCTCCTTCAACACGCGGGCGGGCAGTACGGCGGCGTACTACCCAGCAACAGCGCGCTCAAGCGTCGATCCGTGTTGCCCACGTCACGTACTGCACCGCCGTCGCACGCCGTTCACCTCGCGGTGACCGGCCGGCTTCCGGCGGCGCGTCGGAGCGGGATCCCCGGGGCCCCGGACGCCCGGGCCCGGAATCGGACCCGGAGCCGGGCCCGGAGTCAGACCCGGAAGACGTCCAGGAAGGAGCTCCACCAGCCCTTCTTCTGCGGCGCCCGGGCGGGCGCGGCGGCGGCGGGCTGCGGGTACGCCGGCGCCTGCTCGGAGCCGACCGGTGCCGGGGCCGGGACGGGGTCCGCGACCGGCCGCGCGGTGCGGGCGGCCACCGGGCTGAACCGCACCGGCAGCGAGACCAGGCCGCGCTGGAACGGCCCCGGCCGCCACTCCACGCGCTCCGCGGGGACCGCGAGCGTGACGTCCGGGAGCGCGTTGAGCAGGCACTCGATGGCGCTCAGGGCGATCAGCTGGGCCGGGGACTTGGCCGGGCAGGCGTGCGGGCCGGCGCCCCAGGCCAGGTGGGCCCCCTTGCTGAGGGTCAGCCGGGCGTCGGTGAGCGCGGGGTCGCTGTTGGCGGCGGCGAAGCTGATCACCACCGGGCTGCCGGCGTCCATCGGGACGCCGCCCAGGTTGAGGTCCTGCATCGGGTAGTGCGTCGCGTAGTTGGCGATCGGCGGGTTGTTCCACAGCACGTCGTCGAGGGCGTCCTCGATGCGCAGTCCGGGGCCGCCCTCGCCGGACAGCAGCAGGAGCAGCGCGTTGCCGATCAGGTTGCGCTCGGGCTCGACGCCGGCGCCCATCAGCATGACCAGCTGGTCCTTGAGCTCCTCGTCCCGCAGGCCGGCCGGGTGCTGGATGAGCCAGGAGGTGATGTCGTCGCCCGGCTGGCGGCGCTTCAGCGCGACCAGGTCCATCAGGCAGGAGGTCAGCTCCTCGTTGGCCTGGATCACGTCGAGGCCGTCGAAGAGCGCGGACATGCTGCGGGTCAGCCGGTCGCCGATGTCGGCCGGGCAGCCGAACAGCTGGTTGAACAGCAGCAGCGGCAGCAGCTTGGCGTAGTCGTTCAGCAGGTCGGCCCGGCCCAGCGCGCTGAACTGGTCGATCAGGTAGCCGGCGATCCGCTCGACGTGCCGGTTGAGCCGGTTGTCGTTGAGCCGGTCCAGGCTCTCGGTGACGGCCTTGCGCAGCCGCAGGTGCTCGGCGCCGTCCGTGAAGAGGCAGTTGGGCCGGTAGAACATCATCGGCAGGACGGGGCTGTCCATCGGCACCCGGCCCTCGTTGAGCGCCGCCCAGCGCCGCGAGTCCCGGGCGAACATCCCCGGGTTCTGCAGCACCCGCAGGGCGGCCTCGTGCGAGGTGACCAGGGTGGCGTCCACCCCGGGGGCCAACTCCACCGGCGCGGCGGGACCGTGGGCGCGCAGCTTGTCGTAGACCGCGTCGGGGTCGGCCGAGAACATCTCCCCGTAGAGCGGCGTGCTCACGCCGACGTGCATCGGGCAGCCCGGCGGAGGCGACTGCGGGACGGGTCGCTGCAGAGATTCCATGGGTCGTTCCTTGGGGGTGGCCCCGGGCGGGTGCGAACCCGGGAGGCGTGAGGAGAGGAAGGCGTGGGGGAGGTCAGGAGGCGCGTTCGAGCAGGTGCCGGACGAGCGTCAGCAGGGCGTCGGCCGAGGACCGCTGGTCCCGCGCGTCGCAGAACACCACCGGCGTGTGCGGCAGCAGGTCGAGCGCCTCGCGGAGCTGGTCCTCGGTGTAGTCGCTCTGCCGGTCGAAGCTGTTGACCGCCACGGCGTACTCCAGGCCGTACTGCTCGATCAGGTCGATGACGGGGAAGGTGTCCGCGAGGCGGGTCGGGTCGGCCAGCAGCAGGGCGCCCAGCGCCCCCCGCGCCATGTCCTCCCAGAGCTGCATGAACCGCTGCTGTCCCGGCGTGCCGAACAGGTACAGCACCAGGTCGTCGCCGAGGGTCAGCCGGCCGAAGTCCAGGGCGACGGTCGTGGTCTTCTTGTCCGGTACGCCACGGAGGTCGTCGACGCGGATGGACGCCTGCGTCATGCTCTCCTCGGTGCTCAGCGGGGCGATCTCCGACAGCGCCCCGATGAGCGTGGTCTTGCCGACCGCGAAGTGCCCCACGACCAGGATCTTGACAGCGGTCGTCACCGCGCCGGGGACGTAGATGTCCTCAGGCGAACCGGCGTTGAAGTCCATGCAGTACCTTCTCCAGTAGTCTCGGGTCCGGGGCCTGGGCCGGGGGCGGGGCCGACCGGCGCAGCAGCCGTCCCTCCCGGATCAGGTCCGTCAGCAGCAGCCTCACGACCCCGACCGGCAGCTCCAGCCGGGCCGCGACCTCGGCCACCGAGAGGTAGCCGCCGGAGCACAGCTCCCAGATCGCCCGGGTTTCCGGGCTCGGCAGGGCGGGGAGGTCCTGCTCGGGCGCGATGGTGACCAAGGTGATCAGAGAGAGGTCGTCCGCATTCGGTAATTCGCGTCCACCGGTGATGACGTAGGAGCGGATGAAGCCGCCGGTGACCCGCTGTTCCTCGCCGCCGGCCGTCATGAGCCGCTGAGCGTGCTCTGGCGCGGCGCCGCCGACATCGCCCGTCCGAGCGCGCCCACCTGCTGCTGCATCCGGAAGGACATCGCCTCCATGTCGACGTCGGGGGCGGTGGAGGCGGCCAGGTACGCGCCGCTGCCGGCCGCGATCAGGAAGATCCAGCCGTGGTCGTACTCCAGCAGGGTCTGGCGCCAGAGCCCGCCGCCTCCGCCGACGAACGGGGCGACCGCGCGGCTCAGCGACTGCATCGAGCTCATCGCGGCGGCGTTGGTCTCCGCCTCGTCGCGTCCGATCTCGCTGGAGCGTTCGAGCAGGAGGCCGTCGGCGGAGACGAGGATGGCGTGCCGGGCGCCGGGTACCTGGAGTACGTCGTTGAGCACCCAGGAAAGATCACGGCTCACTGGATCTCGGTTCCTTCCGTGGTCATGGTGTTGCGCCCGGACAGCGTGCCGCGCTGGAACGCGCCGAGGCGGGACGGCGTGTACTGGCCGGTGCTCCGCACCGGCTCCTCGGCCCGACCGGGGTCCAGCGGGTTGGGGACGACCGACACGGGGCGCTGGCGGCGGCGCCGGGGCAGCAGTCCGTCCGCGGTGGTCTCCGGTCCCGCCGTCGCCGCGTACGGCGCCGGCACCGGGGCCAGGGGCGCCGCCGGCTCGGACAGCGACACCAGCCGCTGGCCGGCTCCCGGCGCCCAGGACTGCGCGGGCTGCTCCACCGGCGCGGCCTGGGCCTGGTAGCCGGTGTAGTCGGTGTGCTCGGCGACGGGCGGGGCCGCGACCTCGCTGCTGAGCAGTTCGGCGGGCAACAGCACCACGGCGCGCACGCCCCCGTACGGGGAGACCGAGTCGACGGAGACCCGGAAGCCGTAGCGGGCGGCCAGCATGCCGGAGACGGCGAAGCCGAACTTCGGGGGGTTGCCCAGGCTGGTGAGGCCGATCGGCGCGCCCGGGTTGAGGAGCAGTGCCGCGCGGTCCTTCTCCTCCTGGCCCATGCCGAGGCCGGCGTCGTCGATGATCAGGCAGACGCCGGTGGGGACGGCCTGGACGCTGACCTCCACCGGGGTGTCCGGGGCGGAGTAGTTGGTCGCGTTGGCGAGCAGCTCGGACAGCACCACGGCGACCGGCTCGACGACCTTGCTGGCGAGCGAGACGCTGACCCGGGAGTGGATCCGCACCCGGTCGAAGTGCCGGATACGGCCCTGGGCGCTGCGGACCACGTCGTAGACCGAGGCGACGCTCTCGCGGCGGCCCAGCCAGCCGCCGCAGAGCACCGCGATGCCCTGGGCGCGCCGGCCGAACTGGCTGTTTGTGTGGTCGATCGTCATCAGGTCGGCGAGGATCTGCGGGCTGTCGCCGTACTTCCGCTGCACCTTGTCGATGACGACCTGCTGCTCGTCGGCCAGGCCCTGCAGCGTGCGCATCGCCGCCTTGAGGACGGCCTTGGTGTCCTCCTCGGCGTCCCGGCGGACGGCGGTCAGCTCGGACGCGTGCTGGCCCTGCAGATGGTCGTGCAGCGCGGCGAGCTCGTCGCTCCGGCGCTGTGCCAGGGCGCTCGTCTCCTCCAGGGAGGCGTTGCGCCGCCGCAGGGCGAGGTTCGTCCTGCGGGCCTGGAGGGCCGCTCCGACGGCTGCGAGCATCACCACGATGAAGACCCAGAAAAAGGGTTCCTGCACAAATGACGTCATGAAACTCTCTTCAGGTGGCATCGCGTGGAGCCGGTCCGGGCCCCGAAACGCGAATGGGACTGGCGGCCCGAACCTCCCCGAAAGGCACCTGATGTCACATCACATCGAAGTGCATTCCGGCACGAGACCTGCGGCGACGCCTATCGCGGAGTCAGCCTACTGCAACTCATGCCATGTCAGAACAGATACCAAAAAGGGCAGTTGGGGCGAAATTCCACGACTTGCTGGGAACTCTGACAAGAAATGACGGCATTCGTGACGCCGCGTTAACCACAGGGACACGTCCCGACCACACTTCGATTCGCGCGCAGGGTGATTGCGCCGTCACACCCCGGAATCGGCGGCCCTTCGGACACGGCGGCCGCGCATGCGGAAGGGGCCCGCGTCCGTGGACGCGGGCCCCTCCGGTACAGCCGTCCGTCAGCGCATCGAACCGGTGCGCAGCAGGGTGCGGATGACGCGCATCGCGACCGAGAGGCTGGACAGCTCGTAGTTGTCCGAACCCCTTATGTCGTCGAGGGTGCTCTTGGCGCGGTTCAGCAGGGTCGAGTTGAGCTCGGCCCAGGCGGTGTACCGCTCCTCCGGGGTGGCGCCCTCGGCGCCGCAGGCCAGGACGTCGGCGGTCAGCGCCGCGTGCGCCGCGAAGAGGTCCTCGCGGATCGCGGCCCGGGCCATCGACGACCAGCGGTCGGTGCGGGGCAGCTCGATGATGCGGTCGAGCAGGTGCGAGATCTGGAGCCGGTCGCCCAGGTCGTAGTAGAGGTCGGCGACCTCGGCGACGTCCTTGCCGGAGCGGTCCGCGACCTCGGCGACGTCCAGGGTCGGGAAGACCGAGGAGAGGCCGGCGATCCGGGTGGCCAGCTCCTCCGGCACCCCGGCCGCGGCGAGCTCGCCGTACACGGAGTCGAACCAGGTCAGGTCCTCGCCGCGCAGCGGCTTGGGCAGCGAGGCCCAGACCTGGTTGACGCGGTCGTGGAAGAACTCGATGGTGCCGGCGATGTCGAGCGGCTGGCGGCGGTTGTTGAGCATCCACCGGGTGGCGCGCTCGACCAGGCGCCGCGAGTGCAGGCGCATCTTGGTCTGCACCCGGGCCGGGACCTTGTTGTCCAGGTCCTCGATCTCGGCCCAGATCGGCTCCAGGTCGAAGACGGCCCGCGCGGCGGTGTGCGTCCGGGCGATCTCCTCGTAGGTCGCGCCGGTCTCCTCCTTCAGGCGGAAGGCGAAGGTGCAGCCACCGCGGTTGATCGTGTCGTTGACGATCAGCGTGGTGATGATCTCGCGGCGCAGCGCGTGGTTGTCGATCGCGTCGGCGAACTTCGCCCGCAGCGCGCTCGGGAAGTACTCGTGCAGCGCGCTGCGGAAGAACGGGTCGTCCGGCAGCTCGGTGGCCAGCAGCTCCTCGGCCAGGATGATCTTGGTGTACGCGAGCAGGACGGACATCTCGGGCTGCGAGAGGCCGCGGCCGTTCTGCTGGCGCTCACGGATCTGGCGCTCGGTGGGCAGGAACTCCAGGCCGCGATCCAGCTGGCCGGCCGACTCGAAGCGGCTGATCATCCGGGCGTGCACGTTGACCATGCTGTGCGCCTGGGCGACGGCGTTGGCCAGCACGACGTTCTGCGCGTAGTTGTTGCGCAGCACCAGGTGGCCGACCTCGTCGGTCATCTCGGCCAGCAGGACGTTGCGCTGCTTGACCGTCATGTCGCCCTCGGCGACGACCTGGTTGAGCAGGATCTTGATGTTGACCTCGTGGTCCGAGGTGTCCACACCGGCGGAGTTGTCGATCGCGTCGGTGTCGATCCAGCCGCCGGTGCCCTCCGGGCCGCCGGTGGCCGCGTACTCGATGCGGCCGAGCTGGGTGCAGCCGAGGTTGCCGCCCTCGCCGATGACCCGGGCGCGGACCTGCTCGCCGTTGACCCGGATGGCGTCGTTGGACTTGTCGCCGACCTCGGCGTTGGTCTCGGTGGAGGCCTTGACGTAGGTGCCGATGCCGCCGTTCCAGAACAGGTCGACCGGGGCCTGGAGGACCGCCCGCATCAGCTCGGCCGGGGTCAGCTTGGCCGCCTCGACGCCGAGCGCGGCCCGGACCTGCGGGGTCAGCTGGATCGCCTTGGCTGACCGGGGGTACACCCCGCCGCCGGCCGAGATCAGCGACCTGTCGTAGTCGTCCCAGGAGCTGCGCGGCAGCTCGAACAGCCGGCGGCGCTCGGCGTACGAGGAGGCCGCGTCCGGGTTCGGGTCCAGGAAGATGTGGCGGTGGTCGAAGGCGGCGACCAGGCGGATGTGCTCGCTGAGCAGCATGCCGTTGCCGAAGACGTCACCGGACATGTCGCCGATGCCGATGGCGGTGAAGTCCTCGGTCTGGGTGTCGACGCCGAGTTCGCGGAAGTTGCGCTTGACCGACTCCCAGGCACCGCGGGCGGTGATGCCCATGCCCTTGTGGTCGTAGCCGGCCGAGCCGCCGGAGGCGAACGCGTCGCCCAGCCAGAAGCCGTAGGACTCGGCGACGCCGTTGGCGATGTCCGAGAAGGTCGCGGTGCCCTTGTCGGCGGCGACGACCAGGTAGGTGTCGTCCTCGTCGTGGCGGACCACGTCGGCCGGGTGCACGACCTCGCCGCCGACCAGGTTGTCGGTGATGTCGAGCAGCGCCGAGATGAAGGTCTTGTACGAGGAGACGCCCTCGGCCAGCCAGGCGTCGCGGTCGACCGTCGGGTCCGGCAGCTGCTTGGCGACGAAGCCGCCCTTGGCGCCGACCGGGACGATGACGGTGTTCTTGACCATCTGCGCCTTGACCAGGCCCAGGATCTCGGTGCGGAAGTCCTCGCGCCGGTCGGACCAGCGCAGGCCGCCGCGGGCGACCTTGCCGAAGCGCAGGTGGACGCCCTCGACCTGCGGCGAGTAGACCCAGATCTCGAACGCCGGGCGCGGGGCCGGCAGGTCCGGGATGGCCTTCGGGTCGAACTTCATCGACACGTAGGAGTGCCACTCGCCGGAGGCGGTGCGCTGGAAGAAGTTGGTCCGCAGGGTGGCCCTGATGAGGTTCAGGAAGGAGCGCAGGATGCGGTCCTCGTCCAGCGAGACGACCTCGTCGAGCGCGCCGGACAGCTCCTCCAGGATGCCCTCGGTCAGCTCCAGGGCGCCCGAACGGTGGCTCGGGCTCAGCCGGGCCTCGAACAGGTTGACCAGCAAGCGGGTGGTGTGGGTGTTGTTGCGGAGCGCGTCCTCCATGTAGTCCTGGGAGAACGTGGAGCCCGCCTGGCGCAGGTACTTGGCGTACGTGCGCAGCATCATCGCCTGGCGCCAGGTCAGCCCGGCGATCAGCACCAGCTCGTTGAAGCCGTCGTTCTCGGCCTTGCCGGTCCAGGTGGCGGCGAAGGTCTCCTGGAAGCGCTCGCGGGCCTCGTCGGTGAGCTCGGTGGCCTCGCGCAGCTTCAGGCCGAAGTCGTAGACCCACGCGGTGGTGCCGTCGGAGCGGCGCAGCGCGTACGGGTGCTCGTCCAGCACCTCGACGCCCAGGCGCTGGAGCACCGGCAGGACCTCGGTGAGCGAGATCGGGCCGCCGACCCGGTAGATCTTGAAGCGGCGCTCGTCGTCGCCGGCGCCGACCGGCTGGTACAGGTTGAGGCGGAAGTCGCCCTCGCCGTGCAGCGACTCGATCTGCTTGATGTCGGCGACGGCGGTGCGCGGCGGGAAGTCGGCGCGGTAGCCGTCGGGGAAGGCGTTGGCGTACTTGTGGCCGAGTTCGGCCGCCTTCTCCTCGCCCAGCTCGGTGTGCAGCTGGTCGTGGAAGCCGTCCATCCAGAACCGGGCGGCCTCGGCCAGCCGGTTCTCGATCCGCTCGATGTCCGTGTCGGAGAGGTGCGGCAGCTCGGTGCCCGGGGCGACCCGGACCACGAAGTGCAGGCGGGTCAGCACCGACTCGGTGGCGTACACCGTGTAGTCGATGGTGGCGCCGTTCAGCTCCTCCTTGAGGATGTCGGTGATCAGCAGCCGGATGCGCGTGGTGTAGCGGTCGCGCGGCAGGTAGATGAACGCCGAGAAGTAGCGCCCGTACTCGTCCTGGCGCAGGAACAGCCGCAGCTTGCGGCGCTCCTGGAGGTAGAGCACGCTCGTCGCGATGGAGAGCAGCTCGGAGGCCGGGGTCTGGAAGATCTCGTCCCGCGGGAAGGTCTCCATGATCTGGAGCAGGTCGCGGCCGTCGTGGCTCTCGCTGGAGAAGCCGGACTCCTCCAGCACCTCCTGGACCTTGCGGCGCACGACCGGGATGCGGGTGACCGACTCGGTGTAGGCGGCGGAGGAGAACAGGCCGAGGAAGCGGCGCTCGCCGATCGGCTCGCCGGCGGCGTTGAACTTCTTCACGCCGACGTAGTCCAGGTAGGACGGGCGGTGCACGGTGGCCCGGCTGTTGGCCTTGGTCAGCACGAGGAGCTTCTTCTCGTGGGCCTTGGCGCGCACCGGCGCGGAGAGCCGGCCGAAGGCCTCGCTGACCGCGTGGTGGGCGTCGTCGTGGCTGTGCGGGTCGGCGCGCAGGATGCCGAGGCCGGTCCCGGCGACGGCCTTGAGGACCTCCTCGCCCTCGTGCTCGACCAGGTCGTACTCGCGGTAGCCGAGGAAGGTGAAGTGGTCGTCGGCGAGCCAGCGCATCAGCTCCCAGGCCTCGCCGACCTCCTGCTCGGGCAGGCCGGCCGGGGGCTGCTCGGCGAGCTCGTCGGCCAGGCGCAGCGCGCTCTCGCGCATCTTGCCCCAGTCCTCGACGACCTCGCGGACGTCGCCGAGCACGCGGCGCAGGTCGGCCTCGATGGAGCGCAGGTCCTCGCGGTCGGTCTCGCGGTCGACCTCGATGTGCATCCACGACTCGACGGTCGCGTCGGCCGGCCAGTCGGCGCCGGCGGCCTGGCTGCGGGAGCAGGCGTCGACGTCCAGGATCTCCAGCAGCTTGCCGGTGATGTCACGGCGGACGACCAGCTGGGGGTGGATCACGATGTGGATCGCGCGGTCCTGGCGGGACAGCTCGTTGGTGACGGAGTCGACCAGGAAGGGCATGTCGTCGGTGACGACCTCGACCACGGTGTGGCCGCAGGACCAGCCGTTCTCCTCGACCGAGGGGGTGTGGACCCGCACCTCGGCGGTGCCCTGCGGGCGCTTGAGGCCCAGCCGGTAGTGGGAGGCGGCCGCGCCGTAGACGTCGACCGGGTCGCGGTCGACCAGGTCCTCGGGCGCGGTGTGGAGGTAGTAGTGGTGCAGGTACGCGGTCAGAGCGCCATTGCTCAGACCCTCCCCCGGCGCCGCTCCCCCCACCTGGCTGTTCTCAGCGGCTGCGGCTGCCTTCTTGAGCAGTTCGGCCTTGGCTGCGTCCAGCTTGGTCTGCATGACTTCTTGGCTCCTGTCGCGCGCCGTTGCGTGACTCGGTGGTGTGTGGATGTACACCGACGGGTCACCGCAATCCTGCCGCACCATCCGACTGAAAGGGGCTCATGGCACGCATGAAACGTCCTCCCAGCGGGTAGGACGACTCATTCGTCCTGCAGCCACCCGACGACGCCAGCCAGCCTAACCGGATCAATCGAAGGTGGACAGGGACAGGTAGGCGCAAACCCGCAGGAAGTCGGGTCCGTCCTGGACACCTTGTCCAAACCGGAGTCCGGTGTTCACTCTCAGCCCATGTGCGGGTAGCCGTGGTGCGTCGGCGGGACGAAGGACTCCTTGATCGACCGTGCGGAGGTCCAGCGGAGCAGGTTCTGCGCGGCGCCCGCCTTGTCGTTGGTGCCGGAGGCCCGGCCGCCGCCGAAGGGCTGCTGGCCGACGACGGCCCCGGTGGGCTTGTCGTTGATGTAGAAGTTCCCGGCCGTGAAGCGCAGCTCCTCGACGGCCTGGGCGATGGCGTAACGATCCTGCGCGATCACCGAGCCCGTCAGTCCGTACGGGGCGCCGTCGTCGACCCGGCGGAGCACGTCGTCCCAGCGGGAGTCCTCGTAGACGTGGACGGCGAGGATCGGGCCGAAGTACTCGGTCCGGAAGATCTCGCCCCGGTGGTCGGAGGAGACCAGCACGGTCGGCCGGACGAACCATCCGATCGCGTCGTCGTACTGTCCGCCGGCCGCCAGTTCGATCGTCGGATCGGCCTTCGCCCGGTCGATGGCGTCCCGGTTCCGCTCGAAGGCGCGCCGGTCGATGAGGGCGCCCATGAAATTGGACAGGTCGGTCACGTCGCCCACCGCGAGCGCGTCCACCTCGGCCAGGAAGTCGTCCTTGATCCGCTGCCAGAGGCTGCGCGGCAGGTAGGCGCGGGAGAGCGCCGAGCACTTCTGGCCCTGGTACTCGAAGGCGCCGCGGATCAGCGCGGTCCTCAGGATCTCCGGGTCGGCCGAGCGGTGGGCCAGCAGGAAGTCCTTGCCGCCGGTCTCGCCGACGATCCTCGGGTACGTGCGGTAGCCACCGATGTTGGCGCCGATGGTCTGCCACAGGTACTGGAAGGTGGCGGTGGAGCCGGTGAAGTGCAGCCCGGCGAGCGCCGGGTCGGCCAGCGCCACCGGGGAGACCTGGAGGCCGTCGCCGGTCACCAGGTTGATCACTCCGGGCGGCAGGCCCGCCGCCTCCAGCAGCCGCATCAGGTGGTAGGCGGCCAGGGTCTGGGTCGGCGCGGGCTTCCAGACCACGGTGTTGCCCAGCAGCGCCGGGGCGGTGGGCAGGTTGCCGGCGATCGCGGTGAAGTTGAACGGGGTGACCGCGTAGACGAAACCTTCCAGCGGGCGGTGGTCGGTGCGGTTCCACACGCCGGGAGAGGAGGCCGGCTGGTCGGCCAGGATCTGCCGGGCGAAGTGGACGTTGAACCGCCAGAAGTCGATCAGCTCGCAGGCGGAGTCGATCTCCGCCTGCTGAGCCGTCTTGGACTGGCCGAGCATGGTGGCCGCGTTGAGCGTCTCCCGCCAGGGGCCGGCGAGCAGGTCGGCGGCGCGCAGGAAGACCGCCGCGCGGTCGTCGAAGGAGAGCGAGCGCCACTGCCGCCCGGCGGCCAGCGCCGCGTCCACCGCCGCCCGGGCGTCCTCCCGGGTGGCATTGCCGAGCACGCCCAGCTTGGCGGCGTGGTGGTGCGGCTGGACGACGTCGATCCGCTCGCCGCCACCGAAACGCTGCTCGCCGCCGATGGTCATCGGCAGCGGGACCTGCTCGGCGGCCAGCTCGTCCAGCCGCCGGACCAGCCGGCCCCGCTCCGGGCTGCCGGGCGCGTACGCGTGCACCGGCTCGTTGACCGGCACCGGGACCTCGGTGACTGCGTCGATGGGCATGGTGGCTCCGTCCTGGCGGCTGGTCGGGTGTCCCACCTCCAGCCCCACCCGGGGCGCCAACCGCCCTTACATACCCGCGGACGGCGCAGGTGGCGCCCGCCACGTCCGCCCGCTTCCGGCGGCCCGCGGTCCGGCCCGGGACGGCGGGAGGGCCCGGGGTTCAGCCCGCGATCCGGCCGGCCAGCTCGACCGCCTCGGCCAGACTGTCCACCACCGGGACGCCGACCGGCTCCAGCTTCTCCCGGGTGTGCGAACCGCCGGCGTAGAGCACCGCGTGGGCGCCCGCGCCGAGCGCCGCCACGGCGTCGTCCGCGGCGTCGCCGATCAGCACCGTACGGGCCGGGTCCACCCGCTCACCGAGCGCCGCCAGGTGCCGGGTCAGGTGCTCCGCCTTCTGTCCGCCGGACGGGCCGCTGCGGCCGTCCACCCGCAGGAAGCCGCCGGTCAGGCCGAAGGTGTCGACCAGCGGCAGCAGCGCGTCGTGCTCGTACATCGACAGCAGCGACTGGCTGTTCCCGGCCGCCCGCCAGCCGTCCATCAGCTCGCGCACGCCCTCGGTCAGCCCGCAGGAGGAACTGAGCTCCCGGTAGCGGTCGTGGAACGCGTCGTCGAGCCTCAGCCACTCCTGCGCGGAGGGCATCCGGCCGAGCAGGCGCTGGTAGAAGCGGGGGATCGGGATCTCGTACTGCTCTCGGTACTCCTGGAGGCTCATCGGCTCGATGCCGACGGTCGCGAACGCGGCATTGCTCGCCCCGAGCACCGCCTCCATGTCGTGGAAGAGCGTGCCGTTCCAGTCCCAAACGATGTGAGTGCGCACAGGGTGAAACGGTAACCCGACCGGGTGACACGCCGGAAGGACGGACCTCACGCGAGCAGGGCGGGGATCTCCTGGGTCGCGTACCAGAGCAGGTCGTGGTCCTCCGCGCCGTCCACGGTGAACTGGGCGTCCTGGTCGCCCGCGTCGGCCGCGGCCACCGCCGCCACCGCCGCCGCCACGTCCGTGACCACCTCGTCGTCGGCCACGTCGGCGTGCACCGCGGCCGCCTTGGCCAGCCGCACCGGGCCGGCAAGAACCACCCGGCCGAGCGAGGCCTGGTCCTGGTACTCGTCCCCGGGGAAGGGCCGCACCGACGCGTCGGCCACGTCCAGCGCCACCACCACCCGGCGGCACGGGGCCTGCGGGTCGGCGGCCAGCAGCCGCAGCGAGGACTGCGCGGCCCGGTTCAGCGCCGCGTACTCCAGCTCTTCCAGGTCGTCGCTGACGTACCACTCGCGCAGCGCGGGCGTCACGGCGTACGCGGCGGACTGATCCAGGGCGCCGCCCTCGCGCGCCGCCGCCAGGCCGGTCAGGGTGGTGGGCACGTACACGCGCATCGGTGGCACTCTCCGGTTCGTCCAGCAGGGTTCGTCCAGCGGCACGGATTCTCCGGCGCCCCAAGACTCCAGCGCCCCAAGAATAGGCGCCGCCGGACGGCCCGTGATCGCCGCCGGTCCCGGGTCGGGCCCTCACCGCCGGGGCCGCAGCGCCTCCCGGCCGGTGCGCAGGGCACTCTCCAGGACCGCGCCGCGGCGGGCCGGGTCCATCATGTTCGGGCCCATCGCCGCGAGGTCCGCCGGGGTCGGCGCGAGCAGCAGCACCCGGACACCCTCGTCCCGCAGCAGCGCGGCCTCGCGCAGCAGCTGCCGGGTGACGGCGTGGCGGTAGCGGCTCACCAGCTGGGCGAGCACGCCGCGGGGGCGTTCCCGGGCGCGCCACTCGCGCAGGGCGGCCAGGGTGTCGCGGCCGGACGCGAGCCCGCCCCGCCGCCCGGCCCGCCCCGGCCGGGGGTCCAGCCGCAGCGCCATCGGGGCGAGCACGTGCACCTCGTCCAGCCCCCGGCCGAGCATCAGGTCGGCGTTGGTGGCGGACCAGCAGCCGCCGTCCACGTACGCCGAGCCGTCCAGTCGCACCGGCACGAACCAGCCGGGGATCGCGCAGGAGGCCATCACGGCGTCGGGCACCGGGACGGCCGGGGCGCCCGGGTCGCCGAAGACGACCCGGCGGCCGCTGCGGTAGTCCACGGCCACCACCCGCACCGGCGATCCCCCGCCGCCGGGCTCCGGCCGGCCGTCGTCGCCGGCCGCTCCACCGCCGCCGAGCGGTCCGGTGTCGCCGAGCAGGCCGCGCACCAGCTCGCCGACCGGCGCCAGCGAGCCCCGGCCGTGCGGTGCGAGCGCCGAGACCATGGTCAGCAACGGGTACTCGCGCGGGTGCCGGACGGCGTCGCGCAGCAGCCCCGGCGAGCCGATGCCGGCCCGCGGGCGGGGCGGCAGCGCACCGCCGACGGCGGTGTCGTAGTCGAAGGCCACCCCGGCCAGCGGGCCCTCGGTGACCGGCAGGCCGCGCTGGTGGTCGCGCAGGTGCTCGGGGCGGACGCCGCCGGCCAGCATCGCGGCGAGGATCGCGCCCGCCGAGGTGCCGAGCAGGACGTCGGCCTCGCCCGGCTGCCGCCCGGTGGCCTCCTCGACGGCGCACAGCGCACCGACCGTCCACGCCGCGCCGAGCATCCCGCCGCCGCCCAGCACCAGGCCGCGCCGGGGACCGCCCGCGGCGGGCGGAGCGGTGCCCGCGGCCGACGCCGCCGCCACCCGTGTCGCCATACCGGCCACCCCTCGTCGTGGGAGCCCGGCCGTCCGCTCCCGGTCAGGGTCCGATGGTGCGCTCCGGGCCGGTACGGCGCAACGCGGCGGCCGCGCGCCGCCACCCGGTCCGCCCAGTCGGAACGTCCCCTTTCGGGCCGTACGGTCCGTCCCCGCACGTCAACCGGGCGCCGCCGACGGGCCCGTCCGGCCCGTCGCCGCACTGGCCGGTTCCCCCGGATAGGTGAACTCCAAAGCCTGCCCCGGGCATCCCGGAAACCCGTTGCCGCCCCACGCCGGACGCCTCCAGCCTGGACCCGTCCGTACCCGCACCACCCAGCCGAGGAGCCACGCCGTGACCGTCCGGTTCACCGCCCGTCCCACCGCACACCCGCACCGCCGTCCGCGCGACACCGGCGGCTGCGACCCGGCCGGCCGCCGGCCGCGCCACCCGCGCGCCGCCTGCACCACCTCCCCCGGACCCAACTCCCCCGGGCCCGACTCCCCCGGGCCCGACTCCGGGGCGCTGGCCGCCCGGTTCGCCCACCGGCTGGTCGAGGTGCTCACCGGCGCACGGCCCTCCGGCCAACTGATGCGGCACACCAGCCTGGCCGGCTACGGACAGCTCGCCTCGCTGGTCCGGGCCGGAGCGCTGCGCCGCGGCGGCCCCGCCAACCGGCCCCGGCTCGGCCCGGTGCACGACCGCTCGCCCGCCCCGGACGCGGTCGAGGCCTGCGTCCGGGTCGACCTCGGCCGGCGCCACCACGTGGTGGCCTTCCGGCTGGAGCAGCGCGGCCCGGCCGGGCAGTGGCAGTGCACCGCCGTGGAGGCCCGGTGAGCGCCCCGCCGCACCCCCGGCGGTACACGACGGCGCAGGGCGCCGTCCCGGTCCGGGAACGGCGCCCTGCGTGGCGTCCTGGCTGGTGTCCGGCGGCCGGCTCAGCCCTTGCGGCGACGGCCCTTGGCCGACTTCGCGGCCTTGCGGCGCTCGGCGCGGGTCAGCCCGTCGCCCTCGTCCTCCGGCGCGAGGTCCTCGAAGTCGCCCTCGATGACACCGCCGCCGACCTCGTCCGACGGGGCCGTGTAGTGCAGCCGCTGCGGCTTCGGGGCCTCCAGGCCCTTGGCCTTGATCTCCGGGCGGGCGGCGTCCTTCTCCAGCTTGTCGAGCACCACCTGGGCGTCCTCGACCGGGACCTCCTCGACCTGCTGCTCGACCTGGACCTCCAGGTTGAACAGGTAGCCGACGGACTCCTCCTTGATGCCCTCCATCATCGCGGTGAACATGTCGAAGCCCTCGCGCTGGTACTCGATCAGCGGGTCGCGCTGCGCCATGGCCCGCAGGCCGATGCCCTCCTGGAGGTAGTCCATCTCGTAGAGGTGCTCGCGCCAGCGGCGGTCCAGCACCGACAGCACGACCCGGCGCTCCAGCTCGCGCATGATCTCAGCGCCCAGCTGGTCCTCGCGGGCGCCGTACTGCCCCTGGATGTCCTCCTGGATGGACTTGATCAGGAACTCGGGGGTCAGACCGGCCTGACCGCCGGCCTCCTCCTCCAGCTCCTCCAGGTCCAGGGTGACCGGGTAGAGCTGCTTGAGCGCGGTCCAGAGCTTCTCCAGGTCCCAGTCGTCCTCGAAGCCCTCACCGGTGGCCGCCCGGACGTACGCCTCGACGGTGTCGTCCATGAAGTGGCCGACCTGCTCCTGGAGGTCCTCGCCCTCCAGCACCCGGCGGCGCTCGCCGTAGATGACCTCGCGCTGGCGGTTGAGCACCTCGTCGTACTTGAGGACGTTCTTGCGGATCTCGAAGTTCTGCTGCTCGACCTGGGTCTGCGCGGAGGCGATGGCGCGGGTGACCATCTTGGACTCGATCGGCACGTCCTCCGGGACGTTGGCCATCGAGAGCACGCGCTCGACCATGCCGGCCTTGAACAGGCGCATCAGGTCGTCGCCCAGCGACAGGTAGAAGCGGGACTCGCCCGGGTCGCCCTGACGGCCGGAGCGGCCGCGCAGCTGGTTGTCGATCCGGCGGGACTCGTGCCGCTCGGTGCCCAGGACGTAGAGGCCACCGGCCTCCTTGACCTCGTCCTGCTCGGCCTTGACCGAGGCCTTGGCCTTCTCCAGCGCGGCCGGGAAGGCGGCCTCGTACTCCTCCGGGGTGTCCGTCGGGGTCAGCCCGCGCTGCGCCAGCTCGGCCGCCGCGAGGTGGTCGGAGTTGCCGCCGAGCATGATGTCGGTACCACGGCCGGCCATGTTGGTGGCGACGGTGACGGCGCCCTTGCGGCCGGCCTGCGCGACGATCTGCGCCTCGCGCTCGTGGTGCTTGGCGTTCAGCACCTCGTGCGGGATGCCGCGCTTGCGCAGCTCCTGCGACAGGTACTCGGACTTCTCGACCGACACGGTGCCGACCAGCACCGGCTGGCCCTTCTCGTGCTTCTCGGCGATGTCCTCGACCACGGCGGCGAACTTGGCCGGCTCCGACTTGTAGATCAGGTCGGGCTGGTCGATGCGCAGCGGCGTCTTGTTGGTCGGGATCGGCACCACGCCGAGCTTGTAGATCTGGTGGAACTCGGCGGCCTCGGTGGTGCCGGTACCGGTCATGCCCGCGAGCTTGTCGTACAGGCGGAAGAAGTTCTGCAGGGTGATGGTGGCCAGGGTCTGGTTCTCGTTCTGGACCTCCACCCCCTCCTTGGCCTCGATCGCCTGGTGCATGCCCTCGTTGTAGCGGCGGCCGGCCAGGATGCGGCCGGTGTGCTCGTCGACGATCATGACCTCGCCGTTCATCACGACGTAGTCCTTGTCCCGCTTGTACAGCTCCTTCGCCTTGATGGCGTTGTTCAGGAAGCCGACCAGCGGGGTGTTCACCGACTCGTAGAGGTTGTCGATGCCCAGGTAGTCCTCGACCCGGCTGACACCGTCCTCCAGGATGCCGACGGTGCGCTTCTTCTCGTCGACCTCGTAGTCGCGGTCGATCTTCAGGCGCTGCACCAGCTTGGCGAAGTCGGCGTACCACTTGGTCGCCTGGTCGGCCGGGCCGGAGATGATCAGCGGGGTGCGGGCCTCGTCGATCAGGATCGAGTCGACCTCGTCGACGACCGCGAAGTAGTGGCCGCGCTGGACGAGTTCGTCCTGCGACCAGGCCATGTTGTCGCGCAGGTAGTCGAAGCCGAACTCGTTGTTCGTGCCGTACGTGATGTCCATCCCGTACTGGCGCTTGCGCTCGACGGGCGTCATGCTGCCCAGGATCACGCCGACCTCGAGGCCGAGGAAGCGGTGCACCCGCCCCATCCACTCCGAGTCGCGCTCGGCGAGGTAGTCGTTGACCGTGATCAGGTGGACGCCCTTGCCGGTCAGCGCGTTCAGGTACGCGGGCAGGGTGCCGACGAGGGTCTTGCCCTCACCGGTGCGCATCTCGGCGACGTACCCGTAGTGCAGGGCGGCGCCGCCCATCAGCTGGACGTCGTAGTGCCGCTGGCCGAGCACGCGCTTGGCGGCCTCGCGGACGGTGGCGAACGCCTCGGGGAGGATGTCGTCCAGGCTCTCGCCGTCGACGAGCCGCTGCTTGTACTCGTCGGTCAGTGCGCGCAGCTCGGCGTCGGTGAGGTTGACGAAGTCCTCTTCGATGGAGTTGACCTGGGCAGCAATCCGCTGCAGCTTGCGAAGGATCTTGCCCTCGCCGGCGCGCAGGATCTTGTCGAAGACGGACACGTGAGCGGGCTCCTTGCCTGTATTGGCACTGGACGACTGCACGGTGGGTCACCCCACCGCACGGGCCATCGTATGCGAGGAGTCCAACCCCCCGGGAGGTGCGTCAGCACGGTATTCCCGTGTCACCCCCGCGGGCACATGGCCCGATAGCACCGCCCACCGGGGCAAAACGGTCGGCGAGCCCCGGAATCGGCCTCCTGCCGGGCGGGCGGACCGGCGGGATATTCGGATGCCCGGCCGCCTCACCCGGCGAAATAATCCGTTCATGGAAGAAACCAGCACCGAACCGGTCGTCCTGACCACCGAGCGGCTCGTCCTGCGCGCCCCGCAGGAATCCGACGTCGACGCCGTCTTCGCGGCGTGCCAGGATCCGGAGATCCAGCGCTGGACGGTCGTTCCGTCTCCGTACCGGCGCGAGGACGCGGAGTTCTTCGTGCGCGATCTCGCCATCGAGGGCTGGCGCACCGGAGCGAACCGGATCTGGTGCGTGTTCGAGCGCGAGTCCGGCGCCCTGGTCGGGTCCCAGGGGCTCGTCCTGCGCGCCCACGACCCGGGCTCCGCCGAGATCGGCTGGTGGGCCGTGAAGGAGTTCCGCGGCCGCGGCTACACCACCGAGGCCGCCCGCGCCGTCTCCCTCTTCGGCCTGCGCGAGCTCGGCCTGCGCCGCCTGGAGTGGCAGGCCTACGTCGGCAACGAGGGCTCCCGTGCGGTCGCCGCGAAGGCCGGCTACCGCTTCGAGGGCACCCTGCGCTCGTACGCCGAGCAGCGCGGCGTCTTCCACGACGCCTGGATCGCCTCCCTGCTGCCCTCCGACCTGGTCTGAGACCTCGGGGCCCGCACCCCGCCCCCGGCCCGCACTGTCAGTGCCCGGGGCTACGCTCCCCGGCATGACCGCCGCTGACGCCCGCCCCGCCCCCGTCGCCGTCCTCAGCGCGGACGACGCCCGCCGGATCGCCCTGCGCGCCCAGGGCCTGCTGGGCGCGCCGGACCGCCGCGGCGGGGTGCGCGGGGTGCTGCGGCACCTGGGCGCCGTCCAGCTGGACACCATCTCGGTGCTCGCCCGCTCGCACGAGCTGGTGCCGTACGCCCGGCTCGGCGCGGTCGGCCGCCCGGCCGTCGAGGCGGCCTACTGGGGTGGCGGCACGAGCTTCGAGTACTGGTCGCACGCGGCCTGCGTCCTGCCGGTCGAGGAGTGGCCGCTGTTCGCCTTCCGGCGCCGCCGCTACCGCGACCGCGGCCACCTCTGGGGCCACCAGGTCGCACCCGAGACCTACCGCGCCGTGCTCGACAAGCTGCGCGCCGAGGGGCCGTTGACCTCCACCGAGCTGGGCGGCGCCAAGCGGACCGCCGAGTGGTGGGACTGGTCCGACACCAAGATCGCGGTCGAGCGGGCGCTGGCGTTCGGGGACGTGGTCTGCACCGAGCGCCGGAGCTGGAAGCGGGTCTACGCGCTGGCCGAACAGGCCGTCCCGGCCGAGCTGTTCGGGCAGGACCGGTCGGACGAGGACTGCCTGCGCACCCTGGTCGGCCAGGCCGGCGCCGCGCTCGGCGTGGCCACCCGGGCCGATCTGCTGGACTACCACCGGCTGCGCGCCGAGCAGTTGGACCCGGTGCTCGCCGACAGCGGGCTCGTCCCGGTCGAGGTGGCCGGCTGGGGCCAGGACGGCGCCCCGGCCCCGGCCTGGGCCGACCCGGCCGCCCTCGCCACCGCCCCGCGCGGGCGCCACCGCACCACGCTGCTCTCGCCGTTCGACTCGCTGGTCTGGGACCGCGCCCGCACCGAACGGATCTTCGGCATGACGCACCGGCTGGAGGCGTACACGCCCAAGCACAAGCGGGTGCACGGCTACTTCGCGATGCCGCTGCTGACCGGCGGCCGGCTGGTCGGCCGGGTCGACCCGGCCCGCGAGGGGCGCACCCTGGTCGCCCGGCAGATCTCGCTGGACGGCGGCGGTGCCCGGCACGTCGAGGCCCTGGCGACGGCGCTGCGCGAGGCGGCCGACTGGGTCGGCTGCGACGGGGTGCGGGTCGGGACGCTGCACGACGAGCGGCTGCGCCCGACCCTGGAGAAACTGCTGACGGACCGCTGAGTCCCGCCCGGCTCACCCTATTTCGAGGATCTTCTCCCGCATCGCGTACACCACGGCCTCCATCCTGGAGTGCAGCTGGAGCTTCTCCAGGATGTTGCGCACGTGGTTCTTCACGGTGTTCTCGCTGATGAACAGCTCCTTGGCGATCTCCCGGTTGTTCATCCCGGTCGCCACCAGCTTGAGCACCTCCAGCTCCCGGTCGGTGAGCCGGGGCGCGGGCACCAGGTCCCGGTCGTCGGAGCGGCGCTGGATCATCGACTTGAACTCGGTGAGCAGCTTGGACGCCATCGAGGGGCTGATCTGCGACTGCCCGTCGGCGACCGCGCGGATCGCGGTGGCGACCTCGTCGGTGGAGATCTCCTTGAGCAGGTAGCCGGTGGCCCCCGCCTTGATCGCCTCGTAGAGGTCGGCCTCCTCGTCGCTTATCGTCAGCATGATGATCTTGGTGCTGGGCGCCACGTCCTTGATCGCCGTACAGGCCTCGATCCCGCTGCGGCGCGGCATCCGGACGTCCATGAGGATGATGTCGGGCAGCAGGTCGGCGGCCTTCAGCACGGCCTCGGCGCCGTCCCCCGCCTCGCCGACGACCTTGATGTCCGGCTCCTCCGCGAGCACGATCTCCAGCCCGCGGCGGAACAGCGCGTGGTCGTCCACCACCAGGACGCGGATCGGCTCACTCCGGCGCGGCTCGTACGCGGACTCGTCCCCCGCCCCCAACGGCAGCCCTGGCCCGGACCCGGGCCCCAGCCCGAAGTGATCCCCCATCCGCTCCTCCCCCTTCGCGGGTCGTCGTGCGCCAATCATTCCACGCCCCGAACCCGCTGCGGTCACCCTCCGGTGTCGATTCCCCCGCATCGGGTGACCCCTTCGCCGGGCGCCCCGAACCGGCGGACACGCCCGAACGCCGGTGACCCCGGCGGCCAGGGCCGCCGGGGTCACCCCTCGATCACCGCTCGGACGGTCAGTCCTCGTCGTCGGACCCGCCGATCGCGCCGCCCGCCCCGCTGCCCGGCCCGGCCGCGAGGTCGGTCTGCAGGTGGATGACGCCGTAGTGGTAACCGTGCCGGCGGTAGACCACGCTCGGCAGGCCGCTGTCCTTCTCCACGAAGAGGTAGAAGTCGTGGCCGACCAGCTCCATCTCGTAGAGCGCCTGGTCCAGCGCCATGGGGGCGGCCGGGTGCGTCTTCTCCCGGACCACCAGCGGGCCTTCGCCCTCCACTTCCAGGGATCCCATCATGGTCTTGCGGACGGCGCCGTTCGTCTCGCCCTCCGGCGCCGTCGCGGCCGGGAGCGCGGCCAGGGCCGCGGTCGCCTCGGCGACGCTGATCGGGGTGCGGCCGTTCGCGCCGCCCTTGTGCACCCGACGCCGGTCCGCGGACTTGCGCAGCTGCGCGTCGAGCTTCGCCGAGGCCAGGTCGAGCGCCGCGTACGGGTCGGCGGCGGCGGCTTCGGCCCGGATCACGGGGCCGCGGCTGCGGAGAGTGATCTCGACCCGATCGGAGCGGTCGGCCTGCCGCGGGTTGTGCTCCTTGGACACCTCGACGTCGAGGCTGATGGCCTTGGCGTCGAACTTCTGGACCTTCTCCAGCTTCTCGGCCACGTGCTCGCGGAACCTCTTGGGCACCTCGGTCTTGCGGCCCTTGACGACGATGTCCACGCAGAACTCCGATCCCTCGTGCTGACGCCGATCCGGGTGCTACCGGACCGGACTGAGACCCAGCTGGACCAGCCCATCCACTGCCGGCCCCCCGCCCCCACCGCCAGCGGCGGGAAACGACTGGCCCTCACCTCACTTCCTCCCCACCAGGGACGGTTGAAACCCCCTGGGCCTTATCGAACACCTCACACGGGTTTTCCGCCTCCCCGGGCGATGAGGAGGGTATGACCCGATACTGCGGTCGGGCGGTCAAGCTGGTCCACCCTGTCTACCCTCTCGCGGGTGAAGTATGGGTAAATACCTGGACAACGCCCCCCATACGGCGGATCCTGTGCTGACTCTCCGTGCCTGCCACCGCCAGGAGCAGCCGTGCCGCCGTCCCCCTCCGCCACCCGCCCGCCGGCCGCCCAAGGGCCGTTCGGCCACGCACTGGCCGGGCTGCTGGACGTCCTGCTGCCCGCCGACTGCGCGGGCTGCGGCAGCGAGCGCACCCAGCTCTGCCCGGCCTGCCGGCGCGTGCTGGCCACCGCACGGCCGGCCCCGACCCTGCTGCCCTGGACGCACGCCGCCGCACCGTACACCGGTGCGGTCCGGCAACTGCTGCTCGCCCACAAGGAGCGGGGCGCGCTGCGGCTGGCCGGGCCGCTCGGCGAGGCCCTCGGACGGGCGGTGCGCTCCGCCCTGGGGGCACGGGCCGGGGCCGCGCCGCTGCTGCTGGTCCCGATGCCCTCGGCCCGCTCGGCCGTCCGCGCCCGCGGGCACGATCCGACGCTGCGGCTGGCCGGGGCGGCCGCCCGCTCACTGCGCCGGACCGGCCTGGACGTCCGGGCCGCGCCGCTGCTGCTGCACACCCGGCCGGTCGCCGACCAGGCCGGGCTGAACGCGGCCGAGCGGCGCCGCAACCTGCGCGGAGCACTGACCGTGCTGCCGCGCGCCCGGACCGGGCCCGCGGGCCTCGCGGGCCGTCACCCGGTGCTGGTGGACGACCTGGTGACCACCGGGGCCAGCCTCGCCGAGGCCGCCCGGGCGCTGGCCGACGCCGGCCTGCCGGCCCGGGCCGGGGCCACGGTCGCGGCCACCGCGCGCCCGGCCGGCTGACCGCCGCCGCATCAGCTCGCGCGGCGGGCCCGCGGCGGGCCCCGGGGAGGCCCGTCGGCCCGCCCGGACGCGCCGTCAGCCCGCGTAGAGGAAGGACCGGGGCTTGTCGATCAGCGAGGCTTCCCGCCACTGGTGGTTGACCAGGCGGAAGGCCTTGATCTCGCTCGGCTTGCCGTCCGCCTGCTTGACCTCGCCCATCGCGAGCACCGGCGGCGCCTGGGTCAGGCTGTCCCCCCGGGACTCCGAGGCCGCGACGGTCGTCATGCTCTCCGCGCTCTGCAGCTGGGTGTCCGTGCTCTGCGAGCCGTCGGTGCTGATGAAGTACAGCTGCTGGGTCCGGTCGGCCTCCTTGCCGAGCACGAGCAGCTGGTCGGTCTCCGCCCAGGACACCGAGGCGACGTCGGTGAGCGTGGGGGCGGCCCGGCGCAGCCCGGTGATCTTCACGGTCGGCGCCTGCGGGGTGCCGTCGTGCACCACCAGTCCGAACCACAGCGAGCGGACGGCCGAGCCCGGGGTCCTGGCCACCAGGGCGACCCGGACGCCGTCCGAGGAGATCTTCAGCGACTGCACGGTCTGCCCGGTCAGCCCCTCGACCGGCACGGTGTACGACTTGGCGCCGCGCACCATCACCACCCGCGGGGCCTGCTTGTTGCGGTCCACCACCCAGAGGTCGCCGCGGCCGTCCCAGGTGGGCGAGGCGAAGCCGTCCTCCTTGTCGCCGCCCTTGGCCGGAGAGCTGAGCACCGGCTCGCCCATGGTCACCGCGCTGTCCGACAGCGGCACCGAGTAGACCTGGTGGCCGTCCTCGCTGATCGCCGCGACCTGGGTGCCGCTGCGGCCGACCGCGACGGCGCCGAGCGGCGGCTTGGTGTTCGACTGCGGCTTGCCGAGGACGCCGCGGACCGGGTCGCCTGGGCCCCCCTCGTCGGTCGCCACCAGGGCGCCGTCGGCACGCTGGTAGTACTGCTTACCGGGCGTCGGCCCGGCCAGCGCACCGGGGCCGGTGGGCGGTTCGTCGCCGCGGCCGACGGTGCAGGAACCGTGCGGCCCCTTCAGCTCCAGCCGCTCGACCTGGCCCTTGCCCTGGTCGGCGAGGGTGTAGAAGAACTGGGTCGCCATCCGCCGGCAGGCCATCGGCTCGCCGAGGTCGACCCCGCCGATCTGCAGGTGGGCGACCCTGCCGTCGTCGATGGTCACCCGCTCGACCCTGACGCCGCTCGGGAACGCCGTCCGGACCACCGGCGAGAGCCAGGTCGAGGGCCCGTCGGCCACCGCCTGGGCCGCCGTGGCCAGCGGGTCTATCCGGCGCCGCAGGTAGACCGGGTCGGCGACCAGCACCTCCTGGCCGACGTTCCCGGAGGCCACCGCCGACGGGTCGGGCGCGGTGTAGAAGAACCGCGCGACCTGCCGGAAGCTGTTCCGGAAGTTGGTCTCGTTCATGATCACGCCGGTCGGCAGCTTGTCGATCCGCCACTCGTCCTTCTCCCGGACGAAGGTGAAGTCGGAGGAGACGTTGTTCTGCCCGGCGACCAGCTGGTACGAGTGCTTCTCGTCGACGGTGGCGACCAACTGCCCGCTCACCGGCACCGAGACCGTGGTGTCCGCGTCGGTGACGTCCTGGCCGCCCGGGATGGTCGTGGACGAGAGCACCCGGATCTCCGCCTCGGGCTTCCACTCCGCGGCGGCGCTCTCGGTGAGGTACTTGCGCGCGGTGTCGTACCCCTCGTCGGCGGTCACCGCGTCCAGGAACCCGGTCAGCAGCTCGCGCGGCTTGGCGCCCCGGCCGGGTGCCACCGGGTAGACCCGGGCCTGCAGGTTCTTGTCGGCCGACCCCTGGGGCAGCTCCACCCGGGCGATGCCGCCGGAATCCGGCATGGTCGCGCAGCCGCTCACCACCAGGGCGCCGACCAGCGTGCCGACCGCCGCGAGGAGCCTCGGCTCAGTCCTGTTGCTCGTCCCTCGCACGCTGCGACCCCTCCGCGTCCGTCGTCCCGCCCGTCACGTCCGGCTCCGCCGTCCGCTGTGCCACCGACGGCCGTCCGGGCGTCGGGTCCACCATGACCTGGGCGCCGGTGGCCCCGTACCCGGCGGCCGTCCACACGCCCGAGGGGTCCGCGCGCGGCCCCTCCGGCAGTCGGCTCCGGCCCAGCCCGGGGCCGATGTTCAGCACCCCGCCGAGCCCGCTGCCGAGGCTGCTGCCCACGGCCTCCGGTGTCTCCGCCTGGTCCTCGACCGCGGCCGTCGCCGTCGCCCCGGACGGGCTGATCGCCCGCCGGTACGGCGTGCCCTGCGCGCCCAGGCCCCGGTTGTTGCGGGAGTCCTCCGGCTCCAGCCGGAACGGCGCCCGGGTGATCTCGCCGCCGCGGGTGCGCGGCAGGGTGAGCCGGAAGTGCGAGCCGCCGCCGGGCTCGCCCCAGGCCTGGAGCCAGCCGCCGTGCAGGTGGGCGTCCTCGACGGCGATGGACAGGCCGAGACCGGTGCCGCCGGTGGTCCGCACCCGGGACGGGTCGGCCCGCCAGAAACGGTGGAACACCCGGGACGCCTCGCCCGGCTTGAGTCCGATGCCGTAGTCGCGCACGCCGACCGCGACCGCGCCGTCCGCGGAGCCCAGCCGGACCACCACGTCACGGCCCTCGCCGTGCTCCAGGGCGTTGACCACCAGGTTGCGCAGGATGCGCTCGATCCGTCGGGAGTCCACCTCGGCCAGCACCGGCTCGCCGTCGCCGCGGATCACCACGGCGCTGCCCTTGGCCTCGGCGAGCGGCTCGGCGGCCTCGACCACCCGGGCGACGATCTCGCGCAGGTCGACCGGCTCGGCGTCCAGGATCGCGGCGCCGGCGTCGAAGCGGCTGATCTCCAGCAGGTCGGCGAGCAGCGACTCGAAGCGGTCCAGCTGGCCCTGGAGCAGCTCCGCCGAGCGGGCCGCCATCGGGTCCAGGTCCTCGCGGCTGTCGTAGATGAGGTCGGCGGCCATCCGGACCGTGGTCAGCGGGGTGCGCAGCTCGTGCGAGACGTCCGAGACGAACCGCCGCTGCACCCGGGACAGCTCCTCCAGCTGCCGGATCTGCGCCTGGAGGGCGTTGGCCATCCGGTTGAAGGACTCGCCGAGGCGGGCGATGTCGTCCGTCCCGGTGACCTTCATCCGCTCTTCCAGGTGGCCGTCGGCGAGCCGCTCGGAGATCCCGGCGGCCATCCGGACCGGGGTGACCACCTGGCGCACCACGACCCAGGCGATGCCGCCCATGAGGATCACCACGAACACCCCGGCGGTCGCCAGGGTGCCGGTGACCAGGTTGAGGGTGTCGGTCTCCTGGCCGAAGGAGAACACGTAGAACATCTGGTAGCTGTTCCCGGCCGCGGCCGGACCGACGAACTGCATGCCGAGGGCCAGCCCGGGCTCGGACTTGCCGCCGCTCTCGGGCGAGCGGTGGATCCGGGTCGGCTGGTCGAACATCTGGCCGGGCTCGGAGGCGAGCTTGGCCCGCAGGGCGTCCGGGATGCTGATCGGCTGGATGTCGCCCGAGTAGCGCGGCGCGAAGCCGGCGGTGTCGGGGACGACGGCGCCGGTGCCGGGGGCCATGGCGATCACCGAGTAGACGGTCTGCCCGCTCCCGGCCAGGTCGTTGACCTGCCGCAGCAGCCAGGTGCCGGTCTCGTCGACGGTCGGGTCGGCGGTGCCCCGCAGCTTCTGGTCCCGGGCCTCGTCGATCTTCTTCTGCTCGACCTGGAAGCCGATCCGGGCCTGCGCGCGGGCGGCGTCCATCTTGGTGTCGAGCAGGCCGGTGCGCACCTGCGCCACCACGACCACACCCAGCACCAGGACGACCGCGATGGACGCCAGCAGGGACACCGCGACCACGCGCAGCTGGATCGACCGGCGGTAGAGCGTGGCCACCCGGTGCACGGGGCGGCGCAGCTGACGCTTCACCAGCGCGACCACGGCGGAAGGGCCTCGCCGGCGGCGGGTGGTCGAACTCAGCACGTCGCCGCGCACGGCACCGGCCCCGCCGGCCGCGGAACCCGGCGGGGTGTCGTCTGCCCGGTCCGTCACGTCAGCTGGGTCCGGCCTTGTAGCCGACGCCGCGGACGGTCACCACGATCTCGGGGCGCTCCGGGTCCTTCTCGATCTTGGAACGCAGGCGCTGCACGTGGACGTTGACCAGGCGGGTGTCCGCCGCGTGGCGATAGCCCCAGACCTGCTCCAGCAGCACCTCGCGGGTGAACACCTGCCAGGGCTTGCGGGCCAGCGCGACCAGCAGGTCGAACTCCAGCGGGGTCAGCGGGATGCCCCGGCCGTCCCGCTTCACCGAGTGGCCGGCCACGTCGATCACCAGGTCGCCGATGGTCAGCTGCTCGGGCGTGGGCTCCTCGGCGCGGCGCAGCCGCGCACGCACCCGGGCCACCAGCTCCTTGGGCTTGAACGGCTTGGTGACGTAGTCGTCGGCGCCGGACTCCAGACCCACCACCACGTCGACCGTGTCGGTCTTCGCGGTCAGCATCACGATCGGGATGCCCGACTCCGCCCGGATCTGCCGGCACACGTCGATGCCGTCCCGACCGGGCAGCATCAGGTCCAGCAGGACCAGGTCCGGCTTGGTCTCCCGGAACGCAGCTAGCGCCCTGTCCCCATCCGCGACGAAAAACGGCTCAAAACCCTCACCCCGCAGCACGATGCCGAGCATCTCGGCCAGTGCGGAGTCGTCATCAACGACGAGGACGCGTCCCTTCATGCGTCCATCTTCTCATTACCGGATTGTGACCTGCCGCACAGCAGTGCCAATGCTCCAGAACGGCCAACTCCCCCACCGGTGCATTCCGGCCATACCGGGCGAATGTGCCTGCCGGGAACGCCTCCGGACTCCCTCCGGACCCGCCGCGGACCCCCTCCGGACCCGCTGCGGACCACCCCCCGACCCGCCGCCGGGGACCGTTGCCGATCAGCAACCGGATCGCCATGGGGCTGGTTTCCGGCCCCATGGCACGATGGGCGCTGCGCGCGGGCGGAAGATCCGTTCGCAGTCGCGCCCGTGACGCCCTCCGAGGAGCAGTGATGACCGACACCCCGGGCTGGGCCTCGCCCAGCTCGTCCGAGCCGCCCCGCGACGACGCCCGGCCCCCGGCCGACGCGCCCGCCGCCGTGCCCGGGCCGTCGGCACCACCGCAGGCCACCGCGGGCCGCCCCGGTCCGGCCGGCGCCCCCCGGCCCGGAGAGCAGTGGGGCCAGCAGTGGGGGCAACAGTGGGGGCAGCAGCCTCCCGGCGGCCACCGCCCGTACGGCTGGGGCGCCCCGGCGAGCCCCAAGCCGGGCGTCATCCCGCTGCGCCCGCTGAGCTTCGGCGAACTGCTGGACGGTGCCGTCACCACCGTCCGCCGGCACTGGCGCACCGTGCTCGCGCTCTCGCTCGGCCTCGCCGTGCTCTCCCAGGCCGGCTCCGTCGTCGTCAACCTGCTGGTCAAGGGGAAGACCGGCGAGTCCACCCAGACCCTGCGGATGCTGGCCGGGCTGCCGCTGGAGCTGCTGCTCAACGTGTTCGCCACCGCGCTGCTCACCATCGTGGTCAGCCGCGCCGTCCTCGGCCGGTCGGTGACCGCCGGGGAGGCGTGGCGCGACGCCCGCCCCCGGCTGCTCCAGCTGCTCGGGCTGACCCTGCTCACCGCCCTGCTGGGCCCCGGTGTGATCCTGCTCGGCTTCGCCCCCATGGTCGGGTACGGCCTCGCCGGCCAGGGCTCCGCCGCCATCACCGGCCTGCTGAGCCTGCTCGGTCTGCTGACCCTGCCGGTCGCCGTCTGGCTGTGGATCCGCTTCAGCCTCGCCGCCCCGGCCCTGATGCTGGAGAAGCAGGGTGTGCTGACGGCGCTGTCGCGCTCGCGGCGCCTGGTCCGCGGCGCCTGGTGGCGGGTCCTCGGCATCACCGTGCTGGGCTACGTGCTGGCGTTCGTCGTCGCGATGGTCGTCGTGGTCCCGGCCCAGCTCATCGGACTGATGCTGGGCTTCGAGAAGCTCAGCCGCCAGGGCCTGCCCGACGCCGCCGACCAGGGCATCGCCATGCTGCTCCTGCTGGCGGTCGCCGGGATCATCGCCGGCACCTTCACCACCCCGTTCATCGCCGCCGTCGGCGTGCTGGTCTACATCGACCAGCGGATCCGCCGCGAGGCCCTGGACATCGAGCTCGCCCGCGCGGCCGGCCTGCCCGAGCACGGCGGCACCGGCTGGGGCGGCCCGGGCGACCCGACGTCAGCGAGGCGCTGAGCCGGATGCCGAACTGGGGGGAAGGGCTGCTCGCCGCGGGCGGCGCACCGGTCACCGTGCCGCGTGACCCGGCGCGCGAGGCCGCCCGCGACGAACTGCTCGACGCGGAGTACCACAAGCACGACCCGTCCGTGCTGCAGCGGATCACGGACTGGATCTACGACCACATCGCCAAAGCGCTCGACAGCATCTCCGGCGACGGCACCACCGGCACCACCGGGCTGATCCTCTTCCTGATCGTCGCGGTGCTGATCGGCGCCGCGCTCTGGTGGCGCCTCGGCGCACCCCGCCGCGCCGCCCGCACCGTCCCGGACGTGTACGGCGCCGAGGGCCCGCGCAGCGCCGACCAGTACCGGGCGGACGCCGCCGGGCACGCCGCCGCCGGACGCTGGACCGAAGCCGTCCGCGAGCAGATGCGCGCCCTGGTGCGCAGCCTGGAGGAGCGCACCCTGCTCGACATCCGCCCCGGCCGCACCGCCGACGAGGCCGCCACCGAGGCCGGCCGGGCACTGCCCGAGCACGCCGCCGCACTGGCCGCGGCCGCCCGGACCTTCGACGACATCGCGTACGGCGAGCGCACCGCCGACCAGGACGCCTACCGGCTGCTGCACGAGCTCGACCGGACCCTGGAGCGCACCCGCCCGGTCCTCGCGCCCGACACCGCCGACGCCGCCGGTGCCGCCGTCCCCGCCCCGACCCCGGGAGGAGCGGCATGACCGGTACCGTCCCCACGCCCCCGCCCGGCACCGAGGCGCCCGGCACCCCCACCAGCCTCACCCCCACCACGCGCGGCCTGTGGCGCCGGGCCCGCTGGTACCTGGCCGTCCTCGCCGCCCTGCTGATCGGCGCCGCCGCCGTGTCCGCCCTCGACCAGGACCGCCGCTACCCGCCGCTGGACCCGCGCTCCTACGACCGCGACGGCGCCCACGCCGTCGTCGCCCTGCTCGAACGCCAGGGCATCAAGGCCGAGTTCAGCACCGACCCGACCACCACCCCGGCCGGACCGGACACCCTCGTACTGCCCGAACCCGACCTCCTCGGCCCCGCCCAGCTGCGCGCCGTCGCCGCCGCCCGGCACCGGCGGCTGGTCCTGGTCGCCCCCGGCCCGGCCGCGCTCACCGCGCTCGCCCCCGGCATCCGACTGTCCGACGACGCGGGCGGACCGGCCTACGCCTCCGTCCGCTCCACCCCCGCCGACTGCTCGCTCACCGAGGCCGTCCGGGCCGGCAGCGCCCAGCAGGGCGGCATGCTCTACACCAGCGGCAGCCGCGGCGAGGGCTGCTACTCCCGCGGCCACGGCTACCCGCTGGTCGCCCTCCCGGCCGGCGACGGCGACCGCGACGTCATCGTGCTCGGCAGCGGAACCTTCCTGCACAACGGCGAACTGACCAAGGACGGCGACGCCTCCCTCGCCCTCGGCCTGCTCGGCTCGCAGCCCCGCCTCACCTGGCACCTGCCCGACTACTCCGCCCCGCTCCCCGAGGACGCCCGTACCAAGACCTTCGGCGACTTCCTGCCGAGCGGCTGGCACTGGGCCGGCTACCAGCTCGCCGTCGCCGCCGTGCTCGCCGCCCTCTGGCGCGGGCGCCGGCTCGGCCCGGTGGTCAGCGAGAACCTGCCCGTGGTGGTCCGCGCCGCCGAGACCACCGAGGGCCGCGCCCGCCTGTACCGGCGGGCCAGGGCCCGCGGCCGCGCCGCCGAGGCGCTGCGCGGCGCCACCGCCCACCGCCTCGCCCCCGCCCTGGGCGTCCCGCTCCGGGCCGGCGCACCCGACTCCGACGCGCTCTGCGTCGCCGTGGCCGACCGGCTGCCCGCCCGGCCCGCCGGGGACGTCCGGGCCCTGCTGTACGGCCCGCCCCCGACCGACGACGCCGCACTGCTGCGGCTCGCCGACGACCTCGACGCCCTCGAAAGGCAGGTACGGAACCCGTGACCGACCAGGCAACCGCCCAGCTCCGCTCCGTCCCCGGCACGGCACCCGCTACCCCCGCCACCGACCCGCGCACCGCGCTGACCGCCCTGCGCGCCGAGATCGGCAAGGCCGTGGTCGGCCAGGACGCCGCCGTCACGGGCCTGGTCGTCGCCCTGCTCTGCGGCGGCCACGTGCTGCTGGAGGGCGTCCCCGGCGTCGCCAAGACCCTGCTGGTGCGCACCCTGTCCACCGCGCTCAGCCTGGGGACCAAGCGCATCCAGTTCACCCCCGACCTGATGCCCGGCGACGTCACCGGCTCGCTCGTCTACGACGCCCGCACCGCCGAGTTCTCCTTCCAGCCCGGCCCGGTCTTCACCAACCTGCTGCTCGCCGACGAGATCAACCGCACCCCTCCGAAGACCCAGGCCGCCCTGCTGGAGGCCATGGAGGAGCACCAGGTCACGGTGGACGGCGAACCGCGCGCCCTGCCCGTCCCGTTCCTGGTCGCCGCCACCCAGAACCCGGTCGAGTACGAGGGCACCTACCCGCTGCCCGAGGCCCAGCTGGACCGCTTCCTGCTCAAGCTGATCCTGCCGCTGCCCGACCGCGACCAGGAGTTCCAGGTGCTCTCCCGGCACGCCGCCGGCTTCGACCCGCGGGACCTCCACGCGGCCGGCGTCCGCCCGGTCGCCGGGCCCGAGCACCTGGTCGCCGCCCGCGAGCAGATCGCCAAACTGACCGTCTCCCCCGAGATCCTCGCCTACATCGTCGACCTCTGCCGGGCCACCCGGCAGTCCCCGTCGCTGTCGATCGGCGTCTCCCCGCGCGGCGCCACCGCCCTGCTCGCCGCCTCCCGCGCCTGGGCCTGGCTGGCCGGCCGCGACTACGTCACCCCGGACGACGTCAAGGCGCTCGCCCTGCCCACCCTGCGGCACCGGGTCGCGCTGCGCGCCGAGGCCGAGATGGAGGGCGTCACCGCCGACTCCGTCATCCAGGCCGTCCTCGCCCAGACGCCCGCACCCCGCTGACCCGGGCACACCCCGCCGCAGCACGCCGTCCCGCACCCCACCGCACCACACCCGTTTCCGGCCCCACGGGGTACCGGCCCACGGGCTACCGACTCACGGGCTTCCGAAGGAGCGCACCGCATGGCCCTCACCGGGCGAACCGCCCTGCTCGCCGCACTCGGCGCGCTCGTCGTGGGCCTGCTGCTGCCGTCCTGGACCGGGATCGGCCTGGTCACCGGTGCGGTGCTGGTCGCCGCCGCGGTCGACCTGGTGCTCGCCGCCCCGGTCCGCGGCCTGCGGCTCGGACGGAGCGGCGACACCACCGTGCGGCTCGGCGAGCCCGCCACGGTCGAACTGACCGTCACCAACCCGTCCGGCCGACTGCTCCGGGGCCTGGTCCGCGACGCCTGGGCCCCGTCCGCCTGGCGCCCCGGCACCGCCGAGGCCGCCTCCCGGCACGCCCTGACCCTCCCCGGCGGCGAGCGGCGCCGGATCACCACCGTGCTCGCCCCCACCCGCCGCGGCGACCACCACGCCCACCGGGTGACGGTCCGCTCGCTCGGCCCGCTCGGCCTGGCCGGCCGCCAGGGCTCGCACCTCGTCCCCTGGACGGTCCGCGCACTGCCCCCGTTCGCCAGCCGCAAGCACCTGCCCTCCCGGCTCGCCCGGCTGCGCGAACTCGACGGCCGCACCTCGGTGCTGACCCGCGGCCAGGGCACCGAGTTCGACTCCCTGCGCGAGTACCTGCCCGGCGACGACGTCCGCTCCATCGACTGGCGCGCCAGCGCCCGCCGGAACACCGTCGCCGTCCGCACCTGGCGCCCCGAACGCGACCGGCACATCCTCGTCGTCCTCGACACCGGCCGCACCTCGGCCGGCCGGGTCGGCGACGCACCCCGCCTGGACGCCGCCCTCGACGCCGCGCTGCTGCTCACCGCCCTCGCCACCCGGGCCGGCGACCGGGTCGACCTGCTCGCCCACGACTCCCGCAAGCGCGTCACCGTGGCCGGCAGCTCGGCCCACGAGGTCCTGCCCGCCTTCACCAACGCGATGGCCGGGCTGGAACCCGCCCTGCACGAGACCGACATGCGCTCACTGGTGGCCACCGCACTCAAGATGACCCCCCAGCGCTCGCTGATCGTGCTGCTCACCGGCCTCGACGCGGCCCCGGTCGAGGACGGGCTGCGCCCGCTGCTGCCCATGCTCACCAAGCGCCACGAGGTCGTCCTCGCCTCCGTCGCAGACCCCCAGCTGGACGTCCTCGCCGCCGGGCGGGGCACCCTGGACGCGGTCTACGGCGCGGCGGCCGCCGAACAGACCCGCGCCGACCGCCGGGCCACCGCCGAGCGCCTCACCCGCCACGGCGTCACCGTCCTGGACGCCCCGCCGGCCCGGATCGCCCCGGCCCTGGCCGACACCTACCTGGCGCTGAAGGCCGCCGGCCGGCTCTGAGCCGCCGCCCTCCGGATACCGACCAGGCGGTCCCGACGTCCCGTCACTCCTGGGCCCGCCCCCTCAACACCGCGTTGAGCCGGGCCGCCTGACGGGTCAGGTGCTCGCGCTCGGCGAGGTTGGACGCCTTGAGCGCCGCCTCCGCGTACAGCCGCGCCGCCGTCGCCGCGTCCCCGGCGCGCTCGTGCAGGTACGCCGCCACCGCCGTGTACCGGGGCAGCGCGTCGTCCAGCTCGGCGAGCTCCGCCAGCCCGGCGCGCGGACCGTCGGCCTCGCCGACCGCCACCGCGCGGTTGAGCCGCACCACCGGACGGGCGGTCAGCCGGACGAGCTCGTCGTACCACTCGACGATCTGCACCCAGTCCGTCTCCTCGGCGGTGGGGGCGTCGGCGTGCAGCGCCGCGACGGCCGCCTGGGCCTGGAACTCGCCCAGCCGGTCCCGGGCCAGGGCCCCGTACAGGATCCCGATGCCCTCGGCGATCAGTCGGGTGTCCCAGCGGGCGCGGTCCTGCTCAGCCAGCGGCACCAGCGCACCGTCGGGCCCGGTCCGGCCGGCCCGCCGGGCGTGGTGCAGCAGCATCAGGGCCAGCAACCCCGCCACCTCGGGGTGATCGATCACCGCCGCGAGCTGCCGGGTGAGCCGGATCGCCTCGGCCGCGAGGTCGACATCGCCGGAGTAGCCCTCGTTGAAGACCAGGTAGAGCACCCGGAGCACGGTGGCGACGTCCCCGGGCTGATCGAACCGGACACCGGAGACGGTGCGCTTGGCCCGGCTGATGCGCTGCGCCATCGTCGCCTCGGGCACCAGGTAGGCCCGGGCGATCTGGCGGGTGGTCAGCCCGCCCACCGCACGCAGGGTCAGCGCGACGGCCGAAGAGGGCGTCAACGACGGGTGGGCGCACAGGAAGTAGAGCTGGAGCGTGTCGTCCGCATCGGCCGCGGGCCCCGGCCCCGGCTCCTGCTCGACCAGGTCCTCCCGACGGCGCCGGGCGGCATCCGACCGGGCCGTGTCCAGGAACTTGCGCCAGGCCACGGTGACCAGCCAGCCCTTGGGATCGCGCGGCTGCCCGGCGGACCAGACCCGGACCGCCTCGACCAGCGCCTCCTGCACGGCGTCCTCGGCCGCCGCGAAATCCGCTCCGCGGCGGACGAGGACACCGATGACGCTCGGCGTGAGGCTCCTCAACAGGGCCTCGTTCATCGGGCAGGTCACTCCGTGATGGTCGGCGGCATGGCGAGGAACGGGCGCAGTTCCAGCCACTCGTGGATCGGCTTCCCCTCGGCCCCGGGCGCGGCCGACAGCTCCCCGGCCAGCTCGACGGCGCGCTCATAGCTGTCGACGTCGATCACCATCCAGCCGGCGATGAGGTCCTTGGTCTCCGCGAACGGGCCGTCGGTGACCGGCGGACGCCCCTCGCCGTCGTACCGGACCCACGTCCCCTCGGGTGCGAGCGCCTGACCGTCGACGAACTCGCCGGTCTTCTCCAGCCGGTCCGCGAAGTCCTGCATGTAGGTGATGTGCGCCGTGACCTCCTCCGGCGTCCACTGATCCATCGGCACGCAGTTGACCGCGTCCGGGGCACCCCGGTAGTGCTTCAGCAGCAGGTACTTGGCCATCGTCGTCTCCTCGGAGCTTGGTGCGACCCATTCTGGCCGCGTTCACCCCGGGGACGGTGCCGGGCACGGGTTCTCGACACGGCCGGCCGAGATTTTTTCGGTCCTCTCCGCGGCCGGCCTGTCGGGCCCGTTGACCTCGTTGGGCCCGTTGGGTCCGTTGGGTCCGTTGGGTCCGGAAACGCGAAGAACCCCCATCCGGATCCCGGATGGGGGTTCTTCTGAATAATTGTTCGGCGGCGTCCTACTCTCCCACAGGGTCCCCCCTGCAGTACCATCGGCGCTGTAAGGCTTAGCTTCCGGGTTCGGAATGTAACCGGGCGTTTCCCTCACGCTATGACCACCGAAACACTATGAAACTGTCACCGCACACCCGACAAATTCGGGCGGGTCGTTGTTTCAGAACAACACAGTGGACGCGAGCAACTGAGGACAAGCCCTCGGCCTATTAGTACCGGTCAACTCCACCCCTCACAGGGCTTCCATATCCGGCCTATCAACCCAGTCGTCTACTGGGAGCC